>CAINEA010000028.1 GCA_903847525.1 uncultured Acetobacteraceae bacterium
ATGTTGAATCGAGTCGTCCGTGATCACGTCAACCAGTTTCGTCCTCAGGCCGAAACCGGGAATCCGAACCGCCGGAGGATACCCAGGTGAGCAATTACCTCAGACTGTGCGTCTGCAGGTAAAAAATGGACATCATTTCTGAATGAATTCGTTATCATTTGCTTTTTCATGGCACTCCAGTGTGCACCATGTAGCTTTGCGACTTCATCTAAAGGTACCCTCTCAGCCGCTGCTGTTGAACATATCAGCGCTACTCGAAGGCCGCAAAGCGCGCGGTTGAGTTGGTCAACATCGGCTTTTTTCTTCTTACCGGACCCCAAGCAAGTTTGAATCTGCTCTATCTGATTGTTAATGTCAGCGGTAGCTGGCGGATGGTAGCCGGGTTCCGGCCATTCGAACGCTGGCTTTACGTTGGCTGCACTTAAGTCTTTCAAAAATTTCCCGACGCAAAACTGGGAGATAGCCCAGGGTTGAGAAGTAAGCCTCGATAGGCAAGATCGGGAGATACGTAAGTGTCTCTGTTTTGAAGTTAGACACGTCACAGTCCGGGGTGACCATCAGGCCCTTAACAGTCTTATGTCCTCCGAGTAGGCCCAACGACGGGAGGCCTTGCCAAACATCACCACATCGATGTTCCGGTCCTGGCACATAGTCGTAGTAGGTTTTTGCGCTAACTGGAAGGAACTGCGTCATTTTACACCGTTTTTACTACGCAACCGTTAGCAGGCGCCTGCGTATCGAGCAAGTTTGGCGCGGGTGATTGAATCGTTACCCATCCCCGCGGGACCAGAGCCTACCCCGATTCCTTTGACCGGCAACAAGGTCCTCGCCCATGACCACCCCCCTCACCCGAGCAATCCTCATCCTCCTAGGCTCCGCCGCCTCGTTCTGGCTCGCCATCCTCGGCTACGGCAGTCCCACCCGCTTCTTCGCCCATCCCGCCCTGGTGGCCCTCGCCATGGCAACCGCCATCATGGTCGCCGCCGCCCTCTTCGTCGGCGGCAACATCAGCCCTGGGGAGCGGGAGGATCGATCCAACCGCTGGGTCCTCGTCGCCTTCGCCATCATCGGGCTGCTCAACGCCTACCTCCCCGCCTGGGCCGACCGGCGGAACATCTGGACCCTGGACGGCGAAACCATTCGCTGGGTCGGCGTCGCCATCTTCGCCATCGGCGGCGTGCTCCGCCTCTGGTCGGTCGCCGTGCTCGGCAACCGCTTCAGTGGCCTCGTCGCCATCCAGCCCGGCCACCAGCTTGTCACCACCGGCATCTACGCGACCATCCGCCATCCCAGCTATCTCGGCATGCTGCTGAACACCCTGGGCTGGGCGCTCGCCTTCCGTTCCGCCATCGGGCTGGGGCTCACCGCCCTCATGCTCCCGCCCCTGATCGCGCGCATCATGTCCGAGGAACGCCTGCTGCGCGAAAAGTTCGGCGCCGAATACGATCCCTACCGCGCCCGAACCTCCCGCCTTATCCCCGGCCTGTATTAGCCCGGGCGGGCCGCCCAACGCGCCGTTAGGCCGCCTTCTTTTTTTTCTTCTTCCCCTCGCGCCCGATCTGCGAAGGCGCGGCCGTGCCGCCCTTCGCCCGGTCCAGCACGAACCGCGCATAATCATCCATGTCGCCCTCGAACGGCGCCACCGTGCCGTCCGCGGCCAGCCATAGCCGGTCCGCCACCAGTTCCATCAGGGAACGGTCATGCGTGATCAGGATCACCGCCCCCTCGTAATCGTTCAGCGCGTCCAGCAGGGCGCGCCGGCTATCGATGTCCAGATGGTTCGTCGGCTCATCCAAAATCAGCAGATGCGGTGCGGCATGCGCCACCAGGTTCAGCAGCAGCCGGGCCCGCTCGCCGCCCGACAGGTCGAACACCGTGGTCTCCTGCTTGCTGAACGCCAGCCCCCACTGCGCCAGCCGCGAACGCTGCGCCGTCTCGCTGATCTCCGGCATGGTCCGCCGCGCGATCTCCAGCGGCGTGTCGTCCGGGTCCATCGCCTCGATCTGGTGCTGGTGAAACCACCCCACCTTGATCCGCCCCTCCCGCTGCATCCGCCCGGACCGGATCCCCAGCGCGCCCGCCGCCATCTTGGCGAAGGTGGACTTGCCCGCCCCGTTCACCCCCAGCAGCCCGATCCGGTCATCGATATCCAGCCGCAGATTCAACCCGCTCAGCACCGCCGGATCGTCGCCATAGCCGATATCCACGTTCTCCAGCCGCATCAGCGGCGGCGCCAGCGGGCGCACCGGCGATGGCAGGATGAACGGCGCCACCCGCTCCTCGATCGTCTCGCCCACCGGCTCGAGCTTCGCCAGCCGCTTCATCCGCGACTGCGCCTGCGCCGCCTTGCTGGCGGTCGCGCGGAAGCGGTCGACGAAACTCTGCAGATGCGCCCGCTCCGCCTCCTGCTTGACGCGGGACGCCGATTGCAGCCGCAGCTTCTCCGCCCGCCGCCGCTCGAAATCGTCATAGCCGCCGGTGTACAGATCGAGCTTGCCCTCGCTCACATGCAGGATGTGGCTCACCGAGTTGTTCAGCAATTCCCGGTCATGGCTGATGATCAGCGCGCAATGCGGATATTTCTGCAGCCGAGCCTCCAGCCACATCGCGCCTTCCAGATCCAGGTAGTTCGTCGGCTCATCCAGCAGCAGCAGGTCCGGTTGCGCGAACAGGGCCGAGGCCAGCGCCACCCGCATCCGCCACCCGCCGGAGAACTCGGCCATCGGCCGCTCCAAATCCTCGGTGGAAAAGCCCAGCCCGTTCAGGATCTCCGCCGCTCGCGCCGGCGCCCGATCGGCGCCGATCTCGTCCAGCCGCACATAGATATCGCCCATCCGCTCCGGCTCGGCCGACTCCAGTTCGGCATACAGCCCGTCCCGCTCCGCATCGGCCGCCAGGATCGTGTCCAGCAAAGTCACCGGCGTCGCCGCATGCTCCTGGTCCACTGCCGCCACCCGCGCCGCCTTCGGCACCAGGATATCCCCGCCATCGGGTTGCAGCGTGCCCAGGATCAGCTTGAACAGCGTGGATTTGCCCACCCCGTTGCGCCCGACCAGCCCAACCTTGGAATTCAGCGGCAGCGTCACGCTGGCGCGGTCGAAGAACCGCCGCCCCCAGGCGTTGAACACGAGGTTGTCGATCTGGATCATGAGCAGGAAACGCCGGTACATCGCCAGCCGCAAAAGCGCGGCTAAGAGCGGCGCTTCGTACAACCTTTCCGCCGCCCGGGCCATCGAATTCGCCGCCGCCCGCCAGGGCGCGAAACCCGCACGCAATTGACTTGAATTCGCTTCCGCGATACCCGAAAGACAGGCAAGCCGTGGTCTCAGACGTTGGCGTTTCAGGCATCACGGGCTCGTCATAAGCCGTTATCATAGTCGAATGGAGGGTACATTGGCCGCATTAAAAGGTAGCAAGACCGAGGGCAACCTGAAGGACGCCTTCGCCGGCGAATCCCAGGCGAACCGCCGCTATCTCTACTTCGCGCAGAAGGCCGACGTGGAAGGCTTCAATGACGTGGCCGCAGTGTTCCGTTCCACCGCGGAAGGCGAAACCGGCCACGCCCACGGCCATCTGGAATTCCTCGAAGCCGTCGGCGATCCCGCCACCGGCCTGCCGATCGGCAAGACCAGCGACAACCTCGCCTCCGCCGTCGCCGGTGAAACGCACGAATACACCGACATGTATCCGGGCATGGCCCGCACCGCCCGCGAGGAAGGCTTCGACGAAATCGCCGACTGGTTCGAAACGCTGGCCAAGGCCGAGCGATCGCACGCCGGCCGCTTCACTCGCGCGCTGAATGAACTGGCCGCCTGAAGCCTGACGCCTTACTGTACGGCAAAGGGGGACAGCCCGCGGGCTTCGTCCCCCTTTTCTATTCGCCCGCCCCCTTTTCCATTCGCCCGGCTGACGCCCCAGCGACGGAAAAACCTGCAAGGGAAGCAAGATGAGAGAAGGCAGCCTCGAGAAGCCCACCCGCCATCCTTTGGCCTGGCAGGACGACGATTTCTACGACCAATCCAAAATCGAGGCCGAACTGCACCGGGTATTCGACATCTGCCACACATGCCGGCGCTGCTTCAATTTATGCGACAGCTTTCCGCTGCTGTTCGACCTGATCGACGAGTCAAAGACCGGCGAACTCGACTCGGTGGATCCGAAGGATTTCAAGCCGGTCATCGACGCCTGCACGCTCTGCGACATGTGCTTCATGACCAAGTGCCCCTATGTGCCGCCGCACGAATTCGACCTCGATTTCCCGCATCTAATCCTGCGCGCCCGCGCCGCCGAGGCCAAACGCAACGGCATCGCCTTCGCCGACGCCGAACTGGCCAAGACCGACCGCAACGGCAAGCTCGCCGCCCTCGCCGCCCCGGTCGCCAACTGGGCCAGCAGCACCGGTAACACGCTCACCCGTCCCCTGCTGGCGAAATACGCCGACCTGCACCCGCAGGCGGAACTGCCGAAATATCATTCCCGCACCTTCGCCGGGCTCGCGTCCGCGGTGTCTCCGGAAATCAACCCATCCGCGCCCGCCTTCGGCCGCAAGGCCGTGCTCTATGCCACCTGCTTCGTGAACTA
>CAINEA010000029.1 GCA_903847525.1 uncultured Acetobacteraceae bacterium
AAGGTTGGGACTTGCTGGCCACCCTGTGCGCCGACCCGAAGACGCTGATCGCGGAACTCCGGCTGGCGTGAGGTGTCGCTGGCTACCTGGGCTGTAACATTGCTCCTCAAGCCCATCTACCCTGGCGGGCACTTTGCAACGCCCTACCCTATCAGGCCGGCATTGGCGGTGCCGAATTGTTGACCTCGCTTGGTCAATGCGCTGCCCTGCTCCCTCAACCGCTCAGCAAATGCTTCAGCCGCACACGTGACCCAAATCGCCGGCTACGTATCGGCCTTCTGTCAGGCAGTCTGCGCACCCACCCAGTCGGCTGGCTCACCATCGTCGGACTGGAAGCCCTGGATACGCAGGGATTCGACCTGGTCTGTCTTGGCCACAACGCCGCTCCCGATCCTATCGCGCTGCGCTTCGGCGCCATCACCTCCGCCTGGCACGCGACCGACGGCCTAGATGATGCCGCCCTTTGCCAGCTAACCCGGAGCCTCGGCATCGACATCCTGATCGATCTCGGCGGCTACGGCGATACCGGTCGGCTCCCCGCGTGTTCCCGGCGACTGGCGCCGGTCCAGATTAAATGGGTGGGCATGCAAAACCATAGCACCGGCTTGCCGGAAATGGACTGGTTCATCACCGACCGATGGGAAACGCCCAAGGGCTTCGCGCGTTTCTACACTGAGCAGTTGCTAGTTCTGCAAGATGGTTATGTCTGCTACAGCCCTCCGGCACACGCGCCCGATGTCGGCGATCTTCCGGCCCTCACCAACGGCCACATCACCTTCGGCTGCTTCAACAACCTGGCAAAGATCACCGCGCAGGTTATCGCCACCTGGTCATCGATCCTTCGGCTTAGTCCCGAATCCCGGCTGGTTCTAAAGACCCATCAGTTCTCCGATGCGCCAACCTGCGAACAGGTGTTAAGCACATTCGGTAAACATGGCATTCTCCCACACCGCCTTACGCTTCAAGGCGCCTCGCCACACCGGGCCTTCCTGAACGAGTATAACGGCATCGATATGGTGCTCGACCCCTTCCCCTATTCGGGCGGCCTCACGACGTGTGAGGCATTGTGGATGGGCGTACCGACCCTAACATTCCCTGGAGAAACCTTCGCCTCGCGTCACTCGGCCAGTCATATGAGCAACGTCGGGCTCAGCAACTGGCTCGCGGAAAGCCTCTCAAATTACATAGAACTCGCAATCGAAAAATCCGCGGACCACAATCGGTTGGCCACCTTGCGGTCGGGCCTGCGCGATCGCGTCAAAAACAGTCCACTCTGCGACGCCCCCCGGTTCGGCCGAAATCTCGGTCTAGCCTTACGTCGCGCATGGCAGTCATGGTGCGACAGCAAATTATCGGATGCGCCATGAACGCCTCCGCCCCTTCTTCGAATTTCTCGTCCGCCCGCTATTGGGAAGCCCGATATCGCAATGGCGGCCACTCCGGTGCCGGCTCATATGGTCGGCTTGCCGACTACAAGGCCGCTTTCATCAATGGCTTCGTCCATTCAAACCATATCAACACGATACTTGACTTCGGTTGCGGCGACGGAAACCTTCTTTCGTTGCTCAATCTAGCTGTTTACACAGGCGTCGATGTATCGCCCACAACACTTGCCACCTGCATCCAGCGTTTCGTTGTTAAATCGAACCATAAATTCCGTCTCTACGATGAATTGGAACCGACCGACCGCGCCGAACTCACACTATCTATCGACGTGATCTATCATCTGATCGAAGATAATATCTTTCGTGACTATTTGACCGCACTATTTAGCCGGGCGGACAAATTCGTGCTAATTTACGCCAGTAACGCCGATCAGTCCTGCGCGGACGACCACGTACGCCATCGCCGCTTTAGCGACACCGTATCCCGTGACTTTTCCGATTGGCGCTTGGCCGCGCACCTACCGAACCCATACGGGTATCTTCCGCACCAACCGGACAACACGTCTTTCGCCGATTTCTTCGTCTATACGAAACTTGCCGAGAGCCAAGGCAGCCTGCCCTGTATTCTGCCGCTGCCGGCAACATCATAAAAAAGGGCCGGGGTTTCCCCCGGCCCTTCCATCCTCGAATGAGGAATCTTAGTTCTTTGTCTTGTCTACTAGGGCATTCTTGCTGATCCACGGCATCATCGCCCGCAGCTTCGCACCAACTTCTTCGATCGGATGTTCAGCCAGACGGCGGCGCGTCGCCTTGAAGCTGGACTGGTTCACCTTGTTCTCCAGCATCCAGTCGCGCGCGAAACGGCCGGACTGGATATCTTCCAGTACGCGCTTCATCTCCGCCTTCGTTTCCGCGTTCACGATCCGCGGTCCGGTGACATACTCGCCATACTCAGCCGTATTGGAGATAGAGTAGTTCATGTTGGCGATGCCACCCTCGTAGATCAGATCCACGATCAGCTTCACTTCATGTAGGCATTCGAAATATGCCATTTCCGGCGCATAGCCGGCTTCCACCAGAGTCTCATAGCCGGCTTTGATCAATTCGACCAGGCCGCCGCACAGAACTACCTGCTCGCCGAACAGGTCGGTCTCGCATTCTTCCTTGAACGTCGTCTCGATGATTCCCGCGCGCCCGCCGCCGATGGCGGAGGCATAGGACAACGCGATCTCCAACGCATTGCCCGACGGATTCTGCGACACAGCAACCAAGCATGGCACGCCGCCGCCACGCTGATATTCACTGCGCACGGTATGGCCCGGGCCCTTTGGCGCGATCATGAACACGTCGATGTCGGCGCGGGGATCGAGTAGGTTGAAGTGCACGTTCAGGCCATGCGCGAACGCAAGTGCCGCACCCGGCTTCATGTTCGCGTGCAGCTTGTCGCGATACAGATCGCCCTGGCCCTCGTCTGGCGTCAGCACCATGATCACGTCGGCCCATTTAGCGCAGTCGGCGGGGTCCATCACCTTCAGCCCAGCGGCCTCGGCCTTCGCCACGCCGGCGGAACCCGGACGCAGGCCGACCACGAGATCGTTCAGGCCGCTGTCCTTCAGATTGTTGGCATGGGCATGTCCCTGGCTGCCATAGCCGATGATCGCGACCTTCTTGCCTTTGATCAGGTTCACATCGGCGTCGCTGTCATAGTAAACGCGCATCGGCGTTCTCTCCTTTGTGGAAGTGTGAATTTCGGAAAAGTCAGATCGTGCGGGTGCCGCGGGCAATCGCCGCAATACCGGTGCGCGAAACCTCGGCCAACCCCAGCGGGCGCATCAGTTCAATGAAGGCATCCAGCTTGTCGGTGGCACCGGTTAGTTCGAAGACAAAACTACCAGTGGTGGCATCAATGACCCGGGCGCGAAACGCATCGGCCAGGCGCAAACTCTCTACCCGGCTTTCCCCCGTCGCAACGACCTTGATCATCGCCATTTCCCGCGCGATGTGGGGCCCTTCGCGCGTCAGGTCGGAAACCTGATACACCGGCACCAAACGGCTGAGTTGAGCTTTGATCTGTTCGATCACCATCTCCGTGCCGGTCGTCACGATGTTGATCCGGGACCGCATCTGGGCGGCGTCGACCGCGGCAACCGTCAAGCTATCGATGTTATATCCGCGCCCGGAAAACAGCCCGACCACACGGGCCAGTATTCCTGGCTCGTTATCCACCAGCACCGCGATGGTCGCGGTTCGCTCGGTCTTCTCTATTTGTGCTGACATAATTCAACCAGGGAAAATGCAGAAGTAGCCGCCCGCGTGCCAGCAGACAGCGTGTTCATGCGCCAAAAACTCAGACCAGGGCAAGACCCGCGTCGGTCACGCCGGCGGTGCGGCTCGATTGTTCCGCCGTCTCATGCTCAGGACCCAGGATCATCTCATTATGGGCGGCCCCGCTCGGGATCATCGGGTAGCAGTTCTCCTTCTGATCCACGGCGATATCCGCAATCACCGCACGATCGATGGTCAGCATCTCCCGGATCACGTCGTCGAGTTGGTCAACCGACGTTGCGCGAAGTCCGGAGGCATGGAAGCTATCCGCCAGCTTTACGAAATCAGGCAGTGCAGCCGAATAGCTCTCCGAATACCGCCCGCCATGCAGCAATTCCTGCCACTGACGCACCATGCCCATATATTCATTGTTCAGGATGAACACCTTTACCGGCAGCCGGTATTGCGCGAGCGTTCCCATCTCCTGGATGTTCATCAGGATCGAGGCCTCGCCGGCGATGTCGATTACCAGAGCGTCCGGATGAGCGATCTGCACCCCCATCGCCGCCGGCAGGCCATAGCCCATGGTGCCCAGCCCTCCGCTGGTCATCCAGCGGTTCGGTTTCATGAAGTGGAAATGCTGTGCCGCCCACATCTGGTGCTGGCCGACCTCGGTGGTGATGTAGGTCTCCTTGCCAGATTTCGCGTTCATCTCCTGGCTGATCTCATATAGCCGCTGGATCGCGTATTGCGGCTTGATGACCGCACCTTTTTCCATACTCTGAGTGAAACGCAGGCACTCCTTGCCGCGCCAAATATCGATCTGGCGCCACCATTCCGCGATCGCCTGGGTATGCGGCTTCTGGGTATCCGCCTTCCAGGCCGCAAGGAGTGCACGGAGCACGGCGGCGGCATCTCCGACGATCGGCACGTCCACCGGCACGTTCTTGTTGATGCTGGATGGATCAATATCGGCGTGGATTTTTTTCGCGTTCGGACAGAAAGCATTCAGCCTGCCGGTCACCCGGTCATCGAAGCGGGCACCGATGTTGAGCAGCACATCGCATCCGTGCATGGCCAAATTAGCTTCATAGGTCCCATGCATACCCAGCATGCCCAGAAAGAGCGGATCCTTCGCCGGATAAGCGCCAAGGCCCATCAAAGTACTCGTGCAGGGAAATCCCGTCAGCCGGACAAGTTCGTTCAACAGCACGGAGGCTTCCGGGCCGGCGTTGATCACGCCGCCGCCGCTGTAGATCACCGGACGGTGTGCGCTCTTCAGTAGCGCCACGGCCTTGGCGATCTGACCGGGATCGGGTTCGGTGCGCGGATTGTAGCGAGCTTGCGTCGCAAGGCTCGGTTCGGTGTAGGGGGCCGGTGCGATCAAAATATCCTTCGGCAGATCGATCACGACAGGGCCGGGCCGACCGGTACGCGCGACGTGGAACGCCTCGTGCACAACGCGGGCAAGATCCTCCGAACGGCGCACCAGATAATTATGCTTGGTCGCCGGACGCGTGATGCCGGTCGTATCGGCTTCCTGGAAGGCGTCATTGCCGATCAGATGTGTCGGAACCTGTCCGGTCAGGCAGATCACGGGAATGCTGTCCATGAGTGCATCAACCAGTCCGGTCACGGCGTTGGTGGCGCCCGGACCGCTGGTAACCAACACCACGCCGACCTTGCCGGTGCTCCGCGCATAGCCCTCGGCCGCATGCACCGCACCGCCTTCCTGGCGAACCAGGATATGGCGGATGGCGTTCTGATTGAACAGCGCATCATAGATCGGCAGTACCGCTCCGCCGGGATAGCCGAATATAACCTCGACGCCCTGGTCCTTTAGGGCGCGGATTAGGATTTCAGCTCCAGACTCGGACTTCGGTTCAGACATTTTCCATACCTCGATCACGCCGACAGGATGGCCGTTGGCGTAGATCGCACCGATAGGACCGGATGGTGCAACGCGTCAAGTCAACGAGCGAATAAAATTCACCAAATCAGCTATGCACCTTTCCGAAAATTGCGCACGTCCCGCGAATCGCGCATGGATCGTATGCATAGCTGCATTTTCCGCCAAATCGTGATGCCGAAACCAGGTTGCCTGGCGCTTGGTGTATTGCCCGGTTACCAGCCCCGCCCGCCGTGACGCTTCACACAAGCTGATCTCTCCGCGCAGATGGGCGGACAGTTCCGGCACCCCATGCGCTCGCATGGCCGGCAGGCTCGGGTCCAGGGCCAATGCCAGCAAGGCGCGCACCTCTTCCAGGGCACCCTCTTGCAGCATATCCGCGAAACGGGTGGCAATCGCCGCGCGCAGATCCTCCCGCGGCGGATCGAGCCGGATGGCGGCAAAGCGCCACGGCGCCTTTTCGCCGGCGGCTTCCTGCCAATCGGAAATGCCGCGCCCCGTGCTACGCCAGACCTCCCACGCGCGGGCAAGGCGTTGCGCATCGGTCGGACGCAATCGGGCGGCGGTCCTGGGATCGTATTCAGCCAGTTCAGCGTGAAGTGCGGCCGGCCCCTGCTCCGCCAGTTTCCCCCGCGCTTCCGCCCTGGCCGCCTCGCTCGGCGGCGGGATCTCCGATAGTCCCTGGGTCAGGGATAGAAAATACATTCCAGTACCCCCGCACAGGATCGGCAGACGGCCGGCATCCCGCGCTGCCTTCATCTCGGCCAGCGCCGCACCACGCCACCAGGCCACGCTACCCGCCTCCGCCGCAGGCCGTACGCCGTACAGGGCGTGCCGCACCAAGGCTTCCTCTTCCACGGTCGGACGTGCCGTCAACACACGCAGTTCCCGATAGACCTGCATGGAATCCGCATTGATCACCACGCCGCCCAGTTCCTCGGCCAAAACCATGGCCAGAGCCGATTTCCCGCTGGCCGTCGGCCCGGCGACGATCAATGCTAGGGGTTCCGCACTCGCCGCCTCAACAGTCACTTGCCACTACTCCCTCGCGTCGCCATGTTCCGCCCAACATGAACCACGCCCTCACCCTTGTCGCCGACCGCACCTCCACCACCCTCTCCACGGCCCTGATCGAGCAGATCCGCCATGCCGTGCAGGGTGGCCTGCCCGACATACTGTCGCCCGGAGAAGCCGCCGATATACCTTTACCCACCGCCCCGGATATGACGATTGTCTATGCCGCTCTAGGGGACGTTGCTGTGGACGCCATACCCGTGCGGACCCGGGGTCGGCGCAAGGGACTTTTGATCGCCGACATGGACAGTACCATCGTCACAGGCGAAACGCTGGACGAACTCGCTGACTTCGCCGGACTAAAGACCGAAATCGCCGAGATCACCAAGCGCAGCATGAACGGCGGACTCGATTTTGCCGAAGCCTTGCGCCTTCGCGTCTCGATGCTGAAGGGCCTGAAGCTGGACGCTTTGGAAAAGACCTGGAAGCGGGTCCAACTCACACCAGGCGCCAGGGAACTGGTCGCCACCATGCGTGCGCACAACGCCCTAACCGCGCTGGTATCGGGCGGCTTCACCTTCTTCACGGGGCGCGTCAAGGAACTGGTCGGTTTCGACGTTCACCGCTCCAATGTCCTGATCGATGACGGCGCCACGCTGACCGGGGAAGTGGAAGAGCCGATCCTCGACCGCGATACCAAGCTCGCCACCCTCCAGGAATTGGCCGCTGCACGTAACCTGAAGCTCGCTGCGACCCTGGCTGTCGGTGACGGTGCCAACGATCTGGCCATGCTGCGGGAAGCAGGGCTTGGCGTAGCCTTCCACGCCAAGCCGATCGTGGCGCGGGAAGCGAGGGCCCGCATCGACCACGCCGATCTCCGCGCCCTGCTCTTCGCCCAGGGCTACCGCCTATCCGATATACGTTCAGGCGATTAAATCAAACGATTGACTTAATCCTAGTCGTAACCATAGAATGGCCCAACGTCGGATACCGTAGATAAAACAAGCAACATCGGATCGACACTGGAGACCATGCTATGTCCGGACCGCCGCGTCCAAGCAGCATCGCCGAAATGCCCGTGCAGCGGGCCGCCACCCCCGGCACACCGGCGGAAGCGCGCGGGCGCTTCTTCAACACCGGCAACGCCTTCGACGTAAAACTGCCACCGGTTCCAGACCATATCTTCACCAATGAGCCTGCCACCGCATTTCGCCCGGAAACGCCAACAGGGCTAATCCCTTGCGATCTGTCGTCAGTTCTGGCCTGCGACTTCCCTGCCACCACACCGCTGATCCTGATCCGCTACGCAAAAATCAAAGTCAACGAGGCGATTGAGACGAACTTCAACGCCAGCGGTGTCATGATTTATGTCATCCGCGGCACCGGCCAGACGTCCTGCGGCGATGAAGCGATCGAGTGGAATGCCGGTGATATCCTGGTACTCCCCGGCGGGCTGTCGCACAATCATGCCGCTACAAGCGAAGACGCAATCCTATGGATTGTCACCAACGAACCGCAACTCGCCTTCGAGAAGCTTCGCGCGCCCGCACCGGGGCAGGCGCCCACCGACATAGTGCATTACCGCGCCGATGAAATCACCCGCCAGATCGAACTCCTGTATGAGGTCGGCCGCTCCGAACAGATCGCCGGCTCGGCGCTGATCTTTTCGGCGGAGCGCCAGGAAGCCACCCGCAATATCCTGCCAACGCTCACGCTGGCGATGAATTCTCTGCCAGGTGGATCGGTTCAGCGGCCGCACCGGCACAACGCCGTTGCCGTCAGCTTGATCATCCGGGGGGAACGTTGCTTTTCGCTGATGGACGGACGGCGGAAAGACTGGGCCCCTTGGGCAACGACCATCACACCAGGGGTGTCTGTTCACTCACACCATAACAGTGGCAACGAACAAGCGTTGTTCCTGATCGTTCAGGATGGCGGGTTCTTCTACCACGCGAGGGCGATGGGTTTTGAGTTCGCCGAGCATCCACGCTGAATGTAACCTTTCAGGGAGGAAGGACCATGAGCACCGACACGACGGTATCTACATTATCCGTTCGCAAGCTGCATCCGGCGTTGGGCGCCGCAGTACGCGGTGTGGATATGCGCCGGCCGATGAGCCTGGAGCAGTTCCGGGAACTGCACGATATCTGGATGGAGCATCTGGTGCTGGTCTTTCCGGAACAGCACATCTCTGATGAGGAGCATGTCCAGTTCACCCGCTATTTCGGCGAACCAGAAATCTTTCACCAGAAGATCATCAAATCCCAGCGCGTGCCCGAGATATTCCGAGTATCCAACGTCGACGACAACGGCAATTTGATGCCGCCAGAGCATCCGACAGCCCAGCAATTATCCCTGGCGCAATACTGGCATACGGACAGCAGCTATCGTGCGATTCCGTGCACCGGGGCCTTGCTGCACGGGGTCGAGGTCAGTCGCACCGGTGGCGAAACGCAGTTTACCAACCTCTACAAAGTCTATGATGCATTGCCTGAAGTGCTGAAGCGGCGGATCGCGGGCCGCAAGGCGCGGCACAATTTCGGTAACCTGCATAATCTGCGCGACCTCAAACCACTGACCGAAGAAGAAAAAGCCGCGATGCCCGCGGTGTGGCAACCGATGGTTCGCACCCACCCAGTCACCGGCCGCAAGTCGCTATACATCAGCCCGATCTACCACGACGAAGTGGAAGGATTGACTGAGTCGGAAGGCAAACAACTGATCGCGGAATTGACCGCCTTCGCCGAACAACCTCAATTCGTTTATCGCCATCGTTGGGAAACCGACGATGTGTTGATGTGGGACAACCGCTGCACCATGCACCAGGTAACCCCATTCGATCCACGCGAGCGGCGCGTGATGCACCGCACGACGATCGTCAGCACGGAACCCGTACTGGCAGGCTAACAGGCTCGCAACCGTCGCCTAGGCTGTACGGAAACATTCGTGATCCAGGCCGGTGGCACGGTTCTGGGCAGCACGCGCATACCGCTCGGCACAGCCGGCGTCTCCGCCGCCCGCCTCATTTGGTTGTCTTCTGGTCCCAGCATAGCGTCTAGGTTGGAGTCAGGACCGGAGAGAACCCCGTTCGGCTTGGAGGGCACCAGTTGCGCTGGGCAACCGGATTTCGAACACTGCGCCGCCGTTCTCATTTCCCGCGGTGATCGCCCCCCCCCATCTCAACAACCGTGCCGAACGCCAGCGCGAGGCCCAGGCCTGTTCCTCTTCCTGGTGGCTTGGTTGTGAAGAATGGCTCAAATACTCACGACAGCAGGTGGGACGGGATATCGCCGGCGCGATCGGTCACCCGTAGCACCACATGATCATCCGCGACGCTCCCACTTACCGTTACTTCGCGCGGGACGTCGCTACCCGACATCTCATAGGCATCGACCGCATTGGATATCAGATTGATCAGCACTTTCTCCATCGGGATGGCCGAGCCCATAACGGCCGGC
>CAINEA010000030.1 GCA_903847525.1 uncultured Acetobacteraceae bacterium
CGGCCACATTGACGGCCACCGGCGGCTCGGCCGGCACACCCTCCAGGAATTCCGCCAATCTCGGATCATCGGCCGGCCGGCCGGCGATCGTCACGCCGATCTGCGCCTTGTAGTAGCCGAAGCTGCCCAGCACCTCGGCGAACCGCGCCGCATCCGCGCGGGCGCGGGCCACCAGGCCGAAAGGCCCGATCGGGCCGGCATCACGCAGCGATATCAGCGTGGAAACATCCCGCAGCGACTGATCCAGCGCCGCATCGCCGGTGGGCGCGATCGCGGTGCTGTAGGCCACGATGTCCGCCGCTCGCACACCAGCCACCAAGCCGCCGCACACAGCCCAAGCGGACGCCGCCGCGAGCGCGAGCAGAACGACTCGGATACCGGCGGGACGACGGCGCATGACCCCAGCCTATAGCCCAAGCCGCCCCCTCTTGCCCCGCTCCGCTTGTCCCTTTTGGCCACTTGCCGCCACCGGGCGCGCGAACGCCTCTTGGAGAACCGGCACTTTCCGCGCTAGCCTTGCGGAAATAAATCCGTCAGGAGGGAAAAATGAAGTTCGGTGTGTTCTACGAATTGCAACTGCCGCGCCCCTGGAAAGCCGATAGCGAACTGAACCTCTACCAGAACGCGCTCACCCAGATCGAGGTCGCCGATCGCTGCGGCTACGACTACGCCTGGGAGGTCGAGCACCATTTCCTCGAGGAATACTCCCACTCGCCGCAGCCCGAGGTCTTCCTCGCCGCCGCCAGCCAGCGCACCAAGAACATCCGCCTCGGCCACGGCATCATCCAGCTCACCACCAACCACCCCGCCCGCGCCGCCGAGAAGGTCGCCTGCCTGGATCTCGTCAGCAACGGCCGCGCCGAATTCGGCATCGGTGAGGGAGCCAGCATCACCGAGCTCGGTCCGTTCGACCGGGAAATGGAAAACAAGCGCGAGGTCTGGGAAGACGGCATCCGCTGCGTGCTGCCGATGTTCAAGGACGGCGGCTGGGAATATGACGGCCCGTATTTCAAGTTCCCGCTGCGCCAGGTGCTGCCCAAGCCAATCCAGAAGCCGCACCCTCCGCTCTGGGTCGCCTGCTCGCAGCTCGAAACGATCGAGATGGCCGGCCGCCGCGGCATCGGCGCGCTGGGCTTTCAGTTCCTCAGCGCCGAAATGGCCCAGGCCTGGGTGCACGCCTACTACAATTCCTTCACCAAGCGGCTGGAAAAACTGGCCGACTACCAGACCAATCCCAACATCGCCATGGTCAGCTATTTCATGTGCGCCGAAACCGACGAGGAGGCCCGCCGCCGCGCCGACGGCGTGACGTTCTTCCAGTTCTCGCTCGCCTATTACAGCGGTTCCAAGGGCCGCGAGCGGGCCAAGCCCGGCTCGGTCAGCCTTTGGGACGAATACAACAAGTGGAAGGCCGCCAACCCCGAGGCCGTCCGCAAGGCGCTCTCGGGCGGCCTGATCGGCTCACCCGAAACCATCCGCCGCAAGCTGCGGAAATTCGAAACTTCCCGGGTCGACCAGATCATCCTGCTGAATCAGGCCGGCAACAACACGCATGAGCATATCTGCGAAAGCCTGGAACTGTTCGCCAAGGAAGTGATGCCGGAATTCCACGCCAAGGAACCCGAGCACCAGCGCTGGAAGCAACAGGTGCTGAACCGGGAGATCGAACTCGCGGAAATCGACACCACCCCGTACAAGGACCGCGGCGGCGTCGGCAAGGGCGTCGCGATCTCGCAGCTGGCGGCCGGGGCGGACGCCGC
>CAINEA010000031.1 GCA_903847525.1 uncultured Acetobacteraceae bacterium
CCCTGAACATCCCCGACGATTTCTGGGCCATCCTCATCCTGTTCGTCATCGCCGCCTCGTTTCTCAGCGGCCGCAATACCCAGAATCCGTTCGGGATACAGGTCAATATCATCCAAATGTCCGCGATCGGCCTGGCTGTCGGCCTCGTGATCGTTCTCGACAATCCCTTCCGCGGGCAAACCAGCATAGGCTCGGAGATCATCGAGCACGCCCTGGCCCCCTGACAGGAAGCGCCACGCTTTGCCGGCAAGGCGAAGCGAAACAGAGTACAGGATTGGAGGCAGAGCAAATGACCGGACAAAAAATACTGATTTCCAAACTGCGGCCTACCCAGATGACGCTGGGGCTGGACGAGGTCGCAGCCCGCGCGAAGAAGATCGCGGACCTGTCGCCATCCGATCTCGAAGACCTTCTGAAGGAAAAGGCCATCCCCTACGTTCTCGGCCCCGGCAAGCATGTCTACATCGTCGACCATCACCATCTGGCGCGCGCCCTCTGGTCGGTGAAGGTCTCCGAGGCGGTGCTCGGCCCCCGGCTTGCCGACTGGTCCGCCAAGGAGCCCAAGGAATTCTGGCGCGTAATGGAGGCGCACCATTATTGCTGGCCCATCGACGCCGAGGGCAATCGCAGGCCCTATGCCGCCATTCCCACCTCGATCGCCGACCTCACCGACAATGTCTGGCGAACGCTGGGCCGGCACGTGCGTGGCAAGGCTTTCGAAGATCTCGGCACGCCCTATCAGGAATTCATGTGGGGCGATTATTTCCGCACCTTCATGAGCCGGCGCCTGATCGAACTGGAATTCAATCTCGCCGCCGAAGTCGCCAACAAGCTCGCGCGCCTGCCAGAAGCGCAGGACCTGCCGGGATACTGGGGCTGAGGATCCTCACCCGTCGCTCTGGTCCAGAGGATAAGGCTCAATATGGAAGCGAGGCCCGGCGCGACCTAATCATCGTCCTCGATGAGCTGTTCGAGAATTTTCTTGAACTCGATGATCGCTCCGGCCGCGTGGGTGATCTCCGCGATGCTCTCGAGGATCGCGTCGAGTATCTCCAGCAATTTCTTGAGAAACCTTTTGCCGAAACCCAAGAATCGTTGATGAATATACCGGACAGCACTGAGTTTGAAGCGCAACTGCGCACCCCGCAGCCCGTGGTCCTCCAGAGTGCCCTCTGACAGCGGCGGAATGCGCTGAATAACCACCTCGACCGACCTGCGCGCCTCCTCCCAGGCAGCCCGGATATCGCCGATCATGGCTTCGGGAAATATCCGCGCGTTCATCGGATCGGTGTTCTCTTGCACGATTTCGTCGAGAAGTTGCTGCAGGCCGCGCATCAACCCCTGCAGCAACTCGCGCGGGTCCGCTCCGTCCGAATAGACAGGAAACTCGGCCATGCCGCCCTCCGGTGCCGTCCAGAATAGGGCAAGCAAATCATGCGACAGGCCGCGGACGCAACATATTTCCCGTTACGCCGGTCCGGAACCGGGTGCTCCCGGCCGCGCGGATGCCTCGCGCCGGCTGGCGGGTTTTCGCTTCGCCCGTTTGCCCCTAGGCCCGCCCGCCGGTGAACGCATTGAACGTGATCAGCGTATACGTATCTCTCACCCCCGGCAGCGTCTGGATCTGCTCTGTCACGAACATGCCGATATCCTGGTCCGGCTCCAGATAGAACTTGCCCAGCAGATCGTACTGCCCAGACGTCGAGTACATTTCGGAAAGCTCGGTGATCTGGTCCGCCGCCTCCTGCGCCACCTTGTAGGACTGCCCCATCTCGCATTTGATCTGAACGAATATCGCCCGCATGTCGAAAATCCCCGGTTCCGGTCCAGCCTTATAGCAGCCGAACCGTCACATCAGCCAGACGATCGGGCCCGCCCAGGGGGCAAACCAGCTAGGTGATCAGGATCGTATCGACCGGATAGATCACGCCGCCCACGGTCTCGATCGGCGGCATCAGCACGTTCGCTTCCGCATGGGTCACCTTTGGATCGGGGAAGCCGACCCCGGTTTCCAGGCTAGGCTTCAATTGCAGCACGATCTTTCCCGCCTGCGTGCCGTCCGCGATGAATTGCGTACCCGCCAGCGTCATCACCGATTGCGTGCGCCCGATGAACGCCGAGGGTGGGTAGCTGCCGGCGACGAAATGCATCCGCAGCAGCCCGACAACCCGGGACCGGTTATCGTATCCGCCGTTCGGTCCGCCGGTGGAGGGAAATGTGTCCGCTTTCCATCCCGGGGGCAGTTTGCCGAAGGCCTCGTTGGTCGGCGCGAAGATGGTGTACTGCTTGGGCGCATCCCGCAGCGTCTGCCACATTCCCTGTTCCTTGATCAGCCAGATGAATGTGCTGAAGCGCGGGTCGGCTTCCAGCGCGGCCGCCAGGGAATTGCCGCCGACGGGTTGCCCGGAAGGGCCAACCGCCGGCGTGCAGGCCGCCAGCCCCAGCATGCCCAGGGATCCAATCGCGAACCTGCGGCCCACAGGCATTCCCGGATGAAACTCGTTCGGCATGGTGAATCTCCTCTTCCTAGGCAGATAGGATCATATATAACGAAATCACGCCGGCGCGAACATCCGTTCCTTCTCTTCCTTCTTCTCGATCGGCGCCGGCTCGACCTCGCCCTGGAACGCCGCATCGCGCTGCAGCACCGGCAGCACCCGATCGGCGAACAGCCGCATGTTCAGCTCCGCCTGGTAATGCGGCATCGACCCGAACGAGAACTCCGTCACCAGATGATCCATCCCCGTCAGCCGGCGCAGCTCGCCGATCTGCTGGATGCAATCGTCCGGCGTGCCCACCACCTGGATGCTGACATAGAAATCCGTCGCCTTGGACCGGTATGTCTCGTCCTTCATCTTGGCATAGGTCTTCCCGACCTTTGCGTAGGACTCATAGCCCTTCACGTTCGCCAAATGCCCGTCGGAGAAATGGTAGTGGTTGTCGATCGAATCCCATTTCTCCCCCAGGTACCGGTATGCCCGCTCCCGGGCCTCCGCGCGCGTCGGCGCGCAGGAGATGTTGGTCAGGATGATCGGCGGGCGCGGCGTGTGCCCCACGCTGCGCGCGATCTCACGATAGCGGTGCACGTCCTCCGCCGCCTTCGGCCACTCGTTCTGCATCACGATCATCATCCCATAGCCCAGCTTGGCCATGATCTCCGAGCTCTCCGGACTGACCGAGGAAGCATAGAACCGCGTCTCCGGTGACGAGATCGGCCGCGGCCGGATCGACATCTTCGGGATCTGGTAGAACTCGCCCTGCCAGTCGAACGTCTCGTTCGCCAGCGCCTTCACCACCAGCTGCGCCGCTTCCACGAAGCGCGGCCGCGCCTCCTCCATCGGAATGCGGAAGCCCTCGTATTCCACCGTCGCGGCCCCGCGCCCGAACCCCATCAGCGTGCGCCCGCCGCTCAGCACATCCAGCAACGCGATCTGCTCGGCCACCCGGATCGGGTCATGCCACGGCAGCACGATCACGCACGTCCCCAGCTGGATCTTCTTCGTCCGCCCGGCATAGTAGCTGAGCAGCTGCAACGGCGCCGGCGACATCGAATAGCCGGTGAAATGATGCTCCAGGGCGAACAGGCTGTCGAAACCCAGCGGCTCCGCCAGATCGCCGATCGTCATGTGCTCGTTGTACAGGGCCACGTCCGACACGCCGGGCTGGGCGAGAATGCTGAGAGCGGTTCCGACCTTCATGGGTCCAGTCCTCCGGATTGTTTTTCTACCCACCAGTATGATCCCGTCCACGCCCGCAAGTCCATCATGGCAAGTCCATCATGGGGTGACGGACTCCCGCCCGCCGCCCTATGCTTGGCAAACATACGATCTGGGAGACGCAACGATGGCCAAGACACCGCAGCGGCAAAGCCGCGTAACCGCCCGCATGGGCGGACGCATCCTCGCGGACACGCTGGTGGCCCAGGGCATCGACCACGTCTTCGCCGTTCCCGGCGAAAGCTACCTCGATGTGCTCGATGGCCTTTACGACGTGCACAAAAGCCTCAAGCTCGTCACCTGCCGCTTCGAGGCCGGCGCGGTCAACATGGCCGAGGCCTACGGCAAGCTCACCGGCCGCCCCGCCGCCGCCTTCGTCACCCGCGGCCCCGGCGCCTGCCATGGCGCGATTGGCGTCCACGTCGCCATGCAGGACAGCACGCCGATGCTGCTGTTCGTCGGCCAGATCCCGTTCGACGAAACCGACCGCGACAGCTTCCAGGAGGTCGACTACCGCAAGATGTTCGCCCCCCTGGCCAAATGGGTCACCCAGATCGACCAGGCGCACCGCATCCCCGAACTGGTCGCCCACGCCGTGGACGTCGCCACCACCGGCCGCCCCGGCCCCGTCGTCATCGCCCTGTCGGAGGAAATGCAGAAGCACATCGCCGAGGTGCCCGACCTGCCGCGCGTGCCGGTGTCCGTCGCCCACCCCGATCCCGCCGCGATGGAAAAGATGCATTCCATGCTGGCCAAGGCGCAAAAGCCGCTCGCCGTGCTCGGCGGCTCCTGCTGGAGCGCCGAAGGCCGCGCCGCCATCCAAGAATTCCTCTCCGGCAACAACATCCCCGTCACCACCGGCTTCCGCCGCCAGGCCACCTTCGACGGCACCCAGAACAACTTCGCCGGCGACCTCGGCGTCGGCGCCGACCCCGGCCTGCTCGGCAAGGCCAGGGAGGCCGACCTGATCCTCGCCATCGGCACCAGGCTGGGGGAGGCGGTCACCCAGGGCTACACCTTGTTCGACCTCGCCGGCGCCACGCCGATCATCCACGTGCACCCCGATGCCAGCGAAATCGGCCGCGTGTTCCGCCCCGCGCTCGGGATCACCGCCGACCTCAACGCCTTCGCCAAACACGCCCGCGCCATGGAACCGGTGCGCCCGCGCTGGGCCGCCTGGACCGCCGAACTGCGCAGCCTGCGCGAAGCGCAGCGCGCCGTGCCGAACTACCGCGGCAAGCTCAACGTCGCCCAGGCGATGCGCGAGCTCGAAGAAATGATGGAACCCGACGCCATCGTCACCACCGATGCCGGCAACTTCGCCGGCTGGGCCACGCGCTTCCTGAACTTCTCCGAGGACCAGCGCTATATCGGCCCGACCAACGGCGCGATGGGCTATGCGGTGCCCGCGGCCGTCGGCGCCAAGATCGCCTTCCCCGACCGCATGGTCATCGGCATGGTCGGCGACGGCGGCTTCATGATGACCGGCCAGGAAATCGCCACCGCCTTCCACCACGGCGTCGCGCCGATCATCCTGGTGTTCAACAACCAGATGTACGGCACCATCCGCATGCACCAGGAACGCAACTACCCCGGCCGCGTCTCCGGCACCGCCCTGACCAACCCCGATTTCGCCAAATGCATCGAAGCCTTCGGCGGCCACGGCGAAGTGGTTACCGAAACCGGCGACTTCGCCCCCGCCTTCAAACGCGCCGTCGCCAGCGGCAAGCCGGCCGTCATCGAACTGCGCACCGACCCCGAACAGATCACAACGCGGGCCACCATCGCCGACCTGCGCGCCGCCAGCGGCAAGCCCCCGGCCAAGCCCGCGGCTAAAGCCAAGCGCACCCCGGCCGCCGCTACGCGAGCCAAACCGGCCAAGAAGCGCGGCTGACCAACCCCCTCCACCGTCATGGCCGGCCTTGTGCCGGCCATCCACGCCTTCAGCCCAACGCCTCCAGCATCAGCTCGAACGTGATGCACACCGGGTTCTCGCCCCGCACCAGCCACCCTTCATGCACTGCCCCGCTCATATCCACCGCGATCATATCCAGTTCGGCCCGCAAGGCTCCGTCGCCATCGCTGAACACACACCCGGAGCGCACAAGCACCTCGGTCGCATGATCCGTGACCATAGCCCCGTCGGTAAAGCGCGCACCGACCAGGCTGCCGAGGCTGGCACGCACAATCGCTTCACGGATGCCATGAAGGCGGCAGGTCGTCTCCAGAGCCGTGCAGATATCCTCGTTCGGCCGTACCCGCGCGATGACGAACCGTCCGCCGTCACCGCCCACCGATAACGGCCGGAACAGCGGAAAATTGGTTTCCGGATCCGGCTCGGCAGCAATCCGCACGTCCGGCGTAACCCAGCCCCGCACCTCCGCGCCCTCCTGGATAAACGTTTCATGCGGCATCATATGCCCGCCATGCAACCGCCCGTCCGGTTCCATCCAGGTGCCATGGCAATGCACGAACGGTTCCCCGTCGCGCCAGCCGAAGGTCGCGTTGGCCAGCATCACCTCGCCGCGCCCGGGCATGCGCGGCGCGCTGAAATACGCCACATGCAGCGCATCCGTTGGCTGCGCCGGCACCACGTACACGAACGGCGCCAGCACCCCGCCAGAGAAGGTCAAAGCCCCGGCCTGCATCCCCGCCGCCACCAGCGGAGCCGTCAGCGCCCGATTGAGCGAAACCCCCGCTTCCAACCGAAACGTCAATTCCCGCCCGCCACAGGCAAAGCTCTCGATCCGCTCGGCCGAAACCGGCCCCGGCTGAACCAGCCTGCGCATCAACGTGCCATTGCCGGCGTTACTGCCGAAACCACCCCGCGTTACCGACCGACCGCATAACCCTGCATGCCCCGCGGATTGGCGCCGGCAAACAACTGCCCGTCCGGCTCGGTCCTGGCACCCGACAGCCTTCCCTCGGACCAATCGTCGCCCTTTTCCGCCAAATGCCCGCGCGCCAGCAGATCGGCCAGCACGTCATCGCCGTAGCGCCCCTCGATCACCACCTTGCCCGGCCGCGCCACCCGCGGCCAGAAGCTGCTCGGCCAATGCTCGGTATGGAAGTTCGGCGCGTCGATCGATTGCTGGATGTTCAACCCGTGATGCAGCATGCGCAGCAGCATCACCGGCTGCCACTGGTCCTGCTGCTCCCCGCCCGGCGTGCCAAACGAAAGCCACGGCTTGCCGTCGCGCAAGACCATGCTGGGCGACAGCGTCGTCCGCGGCCGCTTCTTCGGCGTCAGGCTGTTCGGCAGTCCCGACTTCAGCCAGAACATCTGCCCGCGCGTGCCCAGGCAGAACCCCAGCCCCGGGATCACCGGCGAGGATTGCAGCCAGCCGCCGGAAGGCGTGGCACTGACCATGTTGCCCCACCGGTCGATCACGTCCACATGACAGGTATCCGCCCCGATCACCCCCAGCCGGGAAACCGTCGGCTCCCCCGCGCCGGCGGCGCGCGTCATCATCTCCGCCCGGCCTGCGGCAGTATGATCCACACTCCCGTCGAACCCCGCGACCGTCCCGGGCCGTAAATCCATCGACGCACGCGGCCCGATCAGTTTCCGCCGCGCATCGTTGTACTCATCCGACAGCAGCACATCCATCGGTACCGCAACGTAATCGGGATCTCCATAAAACGCCTCGCGATCCGCAAAAGCCAATTTCGCCGCCTCCACCACGGTATGCACGAACTCGGCCCCGACCGGATCCATCGCGCCGATATCGATGCCGCGCAGCAATGCCAGCTGCTGCAGCATTACCGGTCCCTGGCTCCACGGGCCGCATTTCAGCACGGTATGGCCGTGGTAATCATACCCCAGCGGTGCCTCCACCGTGGCCGACCAGGCGGCCATGTCGTCGCCGGTCAGCAGGCCGCGATGGCGCTCGCCCGATACGTCCAGCACCTCGTTGTGGCGAAAGAACCGGTCCACCTCCTCGGCCACGAAGCCGCGGTACCAGGCATCCCGCACCGCCTCGATCCGCGCCTCCCGCGTGCTGCCCGTGGCTTCCCGGCAGAGCCGTTCATAGGTCGCGGCCAGATCGGGCCGGGCGAACAGCGTGCCGGGGGCGGGCACCTTACCGCCCGGCAGGAACACCGCGGCCGAGCTTTTCCACTCCGCCTCGAACAGCGGCTGCACGCTGGCGATGGTGCCGCTGACGCGCGGCACGATGTGGATACCGTTGCGTGCGTAACCGATCGCATAGGCCAGCACGTCGGCGAATTCCCAGGTGCCCCAGTCGCGCAGCATCAGGCACCAGGCATCGAAGGCGCCGGGCACAACCGCCGGCAGCAGGCCGGTCGCCGGGATCAGGTCCAGGCCCATGCCGGCGAATGCCTCCAGATTGGCCTTGGCCGGCGCCGTGCCCTGGCCGCAGATCACATGCTGGCGGCCGGTCTTGGCGTCGTGCAGGATGATCGGCGCGTCGCCGCCCGGCCCGTTCAGATGCGGCTCCGCCAGATGCAGCGTGAAGCCGGCCGCCACCGCCGCGTCGAACGCATTGCCGCCGCGTTCCAGCACGGCCATGCCCACCTGGCTGGCGATCCAATGGGTGCTCGCCACCACGCCGAAGGTGCCGGCGATCTCCGGTCGTGTCGTGAACATGGCTTTCCCCCTGAATGCACTCTTGCCGCCAACCGCTACCCAAGCTACCGCCTCCGGATAGTCTCCGATAGCGGGTGAACAAATGCTTGTCTTAATTGTGGGTTCCTCCGGCGCGGGCAAAGACTCGCTATTGGATGCCGCGCGCCACCTTCTGGCCACCGACCCGCATGTCCATTTCGTCCGCCGCGCCATCACCCGCCCGGAAACCGCCGGCGGGGAGGCGCATGAGGCCCTGACCGAGGCCGAGTTCGCCGCACGTGAGGCTGCAGGCGGCTTCGCCCTCACCTGGCGCGCCCATGGCCTGTGCTACGGCATCCCGGCCGGGATCGCGGACCATCTGGCCCAGCGCGATCTTGTCGTCGCCAACGCCTCGCGCGCCATCATCGCCCATGCCGCCGAGCGCTTCCGCACCCGCGTGATCGAGATCACCGCCCCGCCGGGATTGCGCGCCGCCCGGCTGGGCCTGCGCGGCCGCGAGGATGAAACTGATATCGCCACCCGGCTCGCGCGCGATGTCGCCCTGCCACCCGGCGTCATGATCGAACGCGTGGCCAACGATTCAACGCTCGAGGAAGGCATCGCCCGCTTCCTCGCCGCCCTCAACCGAGCGGTCGAAACCGCCGCGGTCACCCGAGCCGGATAATTCCCCGCGGTCACCCGCGGAGGGGAATCCGTTCGGCAAGCGTGAACGGCGCACCCGGCCCGGCCTGGGCGAACAGGCAGAGATCCGACACCACGCGGGGCACCCGAATTGCCTCGGCGAACCAGGCCTCGGCCGCCGGAAAATAGATCGCCTTCTCCGCCTCCGACAGCCGACGGGTCAGCGTCATGTGGAAGAACCAGGTGCGGAACACATAGGGATAGCCCCAGCGCACCAGCATCTCATCCTGCTCGGCGCTGAGCTTCGCCCGCCGCCGGCGCGCCAGTTCCGCCTCGTCCGGCGGCAGGCGAAACGCGTCGAGCTCCGAAACGCAACGATCGGCCAGCGCCTGCAAGGCAGGGCAGGGGGCGGTCTCGCGCAAGGCCAGGAACCCGTGCACGTCGGAAACCGCCAGCCTTGGCAGCTCGAACGGCGCGATCCTGCCGGCCAGCTTGGCGGCGGCCTCGACCAGCGCGAACCAGTCCCGCCCCGCGGCCAACCGCATCGGCGGCTTCAAGGTGGCGTGGAAGGCATATCCGCGCGGATCGGCGGTGATTGCCAACATGTCCGGCAGGTCCGGCTGCCGGCACGGCGCGTTCGTCTCCGCATCGCGCCCGAGCCAGTTGGCCGCCGCCACGGCCAGCGGATCATCGGCACGCGGCGCATAATAGATCGCAACCCGAGCGTCGTCGTTCATGCCATTATCCACGCTTCGCGCCTCGCTGCCGGCGGACTAGGCCACCCGTTCCCCGGACCGCCATACCTGGCGCGCGATCGGCAGGTCTTCATGCACGCGCACGCGCACCAGATCGCCGCGCAGCCCGGCCTCCAGCCGTCCCCGGTCATGCAATCCGGACATCCGTGCCGGCGTGTCCGTCACCATCGCCACGGCCTGCGGCAGCGTGATGCCGGCATTGCGCGCGCACAGGAAGGCGGCCTCCACCAGCGCCGCCGGCACGTAATCCGATGCCAGCGCATCGGCCGCACCCGAGCGCACCAGTTCCGCCGCGGAGACATTGCCCGAATGCGACCCGCCGCGGACGATGTTCGGCGCCCCCGCGATGACCCACATATTGTGGCGCCGCGCGACCTGCGCCGCGGCCAGGGTGACGGGGAATTCGCTGATGCGGATGCCGTCCGTGAAATTTTCGAGAACCTCTTCCTCGGTCTCGTCGTCATGGCTCGCCATGGCCACGTCGGACCCGGCGAATCGCGCCAGCAGCGCCGCCCGGTTCGGCGCCCGCAGCCGCGCGCGCTGCTCGGTCAACGCGCCGATCTGCCGCTCGATATGCTCGTCCGAATGCCCGTCCTTGCGCCGCAAGGCACGATAGCGGTCCAGATTGGCGTACTGTCCCACCCCGGGGCTGTGGTCCATCAGGCTGACCATGCGGACCAGCCGGTGATCCGCCACCGGGTCCACCAGCGACAGCACGTCCTGTGCCGGCATTTCGCAGCGCAAATGCAGGAAATGCTCGGATTTCAGCAACCCGGTGCCGGCCAGCGCATCCAGATCGGCCACCCCCTCGCGGAAGGTGCGGATACGGTCCTTGTCGAAGCCGAGATCGCCCAGGCACAGCGCATCCAGCACCGTGGTAACCCCCGCGGCGGCGCATTGCTGGTCATGCGCCAGCAGGGCCGAGCGGGACGGCCAGCGTGCGTTCGAGCGCGGTTGCACCTGCCGCTCCAGATTGTCCGTATGCACATCCACGATGCCGGGGATCAGGAAGTCACCGGCCAGATCCGCCGCGCCCGGCAGGCTGGAGCGTCCGCGCGAAATCTCGCGGATCACCGAGCCCTGCATGACCACGGTGCCATCGATCACCTCATCGGGCAGCACCAGGCGGGCATTGGTCAGAATCGTCTCGTGGTTCACGCCAGGGGAGGTCATGCATCGTCCTGTAAGGGCGTTGTCCGGTAGGGTCGTCGTCAGGCGGCTTCCTGCAAGGGCATGACCGGGAACAGATGGTCGGCCACGCTGTCGCGGACCTCTACGTCGTGGAAGATGCCGACAATGGCAATCCCCCTCGCCTTGGCATCCGCGATCATACCGATCACGACATCCCGGTTGGCTGGGTCCAGGGACGCGGTCGGCTCGTCCAGCAGCAGGATCGGATGGCAGCCGATGAAGCCACGCGCCAGATTGACCCGCTGCTGCTCCCCGCCCGAGAACGTCGCCGGCGGCAGCCCATGCAGCCGGGCCGGGATGTTCAGCCGGCACAGCAATTCCGTCGCCACCGCCCGCGCCTCGGCCAAATCTGTGCCGCGCGCCATCAGCACCTCCGCCACCACGTCCAGCGCCGACACCCGCGGCACCACGCGCAGGAACTGGCTGACATAGCCCAGCGTCGTGCGCCGCACCGCGATCACGGTGCGCGGGTCGGCAGCCGCCAGATCCACCATCTGTGCGTCATGGCGCACCAGGATGCGCCCCGCACCGGCCCGGTAGTTGCCATACAGCGCCCGCATCAGCGTGGACTTGCCCGCCCCCGAAGGGCCGGACAACGCCACGCAGGTTCCCGCGGCCAACGACAGATCGATCCCGGCCAGCACGGGAATACGCACGCCACCTTGCAGATGCAGGGTGAAATCCTTCGCCAGACCCTCCGTCCGCAACACCACCGCGCTCATGCCGCCAGCACCGAACTGACAAGCAACTGCGTATACGGGTGCTGCGGATCGTCCAATACCTGATCCGTCAGCCCCGTCTCCACCACCCGGCCGCGCTGCATCACCATGATCCGCGCCGCCAGCAGCCGTGCCACCGCGATGTCATGCGTCACCAGCACCACGGCGATCCCCAGCCGCGCCACCAGGCTGCGGATCAGGTCGAGCAACCTGGCCTGCACGGAAACATCCAGCCCGCCGGTCGGCTCGTCCATGAATACGAGCCGCGGATGCGTCACCAGAGTCCGCGCGATCTGCAGGCGCTGCAGCATCCCGCCCGAGAACACCCGCGGCAGATCGTCGATCCGGTCGGCGTCGATTTCCACTTCCGCCAGCCATCGCAGCGCCTCGGCGCGGATATCGCCGTAATGCCGCTCGCCGCGCGCCATCAACCGCTCGCCCACATTGCCGCCGGCCGACACGCCCATGCGCAGATTCTCGCGCGGGTTCTGCTGCACGAACCCCCAGTCGGACCGATGCAGGCCGCGCAAAGCGGGCGCGGGCATGGCGTGCACATCCAGCATCTCGCCGTCCGGCGCACGGTATTGGACAACGCCGCTGTCCGGCCGGATCCGCCCGGCCAGCACGTTCAGCAGCGTGGTCTTGCCGGACCCGGACTCGCCGACGATCGCCAGCACCTCGCCCGGCCATAATTGCGCATCCACATCCACCAGCGCCGGGATGGCGCCGAAATGCAGGGTCAGCCCGTTCGCTTCCAGCAGCCTGGGTTCGTTCATTCCGCCGCCTCCGCCACGCCATCATCCCCTACATGGCCGCAAGCACGGCGTTCCGCGCAATGGTCGGTATCGGAACAGACGAACAGCCGCCCGCCCGCATTGTCCGTCACCACCTCGTCCAGATACGAATCCTCCGCCCCGCACAGCCCGCAGGGATGCGGCGCGCGGATGGCGCGGAACGGATGGTCCTCGAAATCCAAGGACCGCACGTCCGTATAGGGCGGGATGGCGTAGATCCGCTTCTCGCGCCCGGCGCCGAACAGCTGCAGCGCCGCCATCTGGTGCATCTTCGGATTGTCGAAGGCCGGGATCGGGCTCGGCGACATCAGGTAACGCCCATTCACCATCACCGGATAATCGTAACTGATCGATATCTGCCCGAACCGGGCGATATCCTCATACAGTTTCACGTGCATCAGTCCGTAATCGGAAAGCCCGTGCATCCGCCGCGTCTCCGCCCGGCTCGGCTCCAGCTTGGCCATCGGCTCGGGCATCGGCACCTGATAGACCAGGATCTGGTCCTCCCGCAGGGGTTGCTCGGGGATGCGGTGACGGGTCTGGATCACCGTCGCTTCCGCCGTGCGCGTAGTCGTCGCCACGCCCGCGGTGCGCGCGAAGAAACGGCGGATGGATACGGCGTTGGTCGTGTCGTCCGCCCCCTGGTCGATCACCTTCAGCACGTCGTCCGCGCCCAGCACCGCCGCCGTCACCTGAATCCCGCCGGTGCCCCAGCCATAGGGCAGCGGCATCTCGCGCGACCCGAACGGCACCTGGTGCCCAGGTATCGCCACCGCCTTCAGCAGTGCCCGGCGGATCATCCGCTTGGTCTGCTCGTCCAGATAGGCGAAGTTGTAACCACCGATTTCTGAGGTCATTCGGCGGCATCCCTGGTCAACAGTTCGGTTTCCCGGCGCATCCGCCGGACATTCTCCAGCTCGCTCTGAAAATCGACGTAATGCGGCAGTTTCAGATGCTCCACGAAACCGGTCGCCTCGATATTGTCGGCATGCGACAGCACAAACTCGATGTCCTGCGCCGGTGCGGTCACGTCCTCGCCCAGCTCCTCCGCCCGCATCGACCGATCCACCAGGGCCATCGCCATGGCGCGCCGGTCCGATACGCCGAACACCAGCCCGTAGCCGCGGGTGAATTGCGGCGGCGTGGATTTCGAACCCTTGAACTGGTTCACCATCTGGCATTCGGTGATCTCGATATCGCCGATGTCGATGGCGAAGCCGAGCTCGGCCGGCACGATCTCCACCGAAACCCCGCCCTGGCGGATTTCGCCGGCGAACGGGTGCGAACCGCCATAGCCGCGCTGGGTGGAATAGCCCAGCGCCAGCAGAAACCCCTCGTCCCCGCGCGCCAGCGCCTGCAGCCGCACATCCCGCCCGGCCGGAAACGCCAGCGGCTCGCGCGTCAAGTCGCCGGGCACCGTCTCGTCGCGCCGGTCGGCCTCCATCAACCCTTCATCGCCGAGAATGTCATGCACCCGCGGCGGAAAAGCCTCGTCGGGCGGCATTTCCGGGGCCGGTGGGGGGGGCGCGCCGGCCAGCAGCAAAAAATCGATCAGCCGGTGCGTGTAGTCATAGGTCGGCCCCAATATCTGCCCGCCCGGCAGATCCTTGAACACCGCCGAAATCCGCCGCGCGATCGCCATCTTCGCGGTATCGATCGGCACCGACTGGGCAAAACGGGGCAGGGTGGTGCGATAGGCCCGCAGCAGGAACGCCGCCTCGATCAGATCGCCCTGCGCCTGCTTGATCGCCAGCGCCGCCAGATCGCGATCGAACAACGAGCCCTCGCCCATCACCCGGTCCACCGCCCGTCCGAGCTGCCCGGCAATCTGGTCCACCTCCAGCTCCGCCACCGACGGATCGCCGCGCCGGGCTTCCGCCAGCCAGGCATGGGCGTTGTCGATCGCCCGTTCACCGCCCTTGACCGCGACATAGGCCATTCTTCAGGCGTCCTTCACGCTGACGCTGCGGGGCAGCGCGGTCAGTTGGTTGCCAGCACACAGGATCAGGTCGATCCCACGCGGAAACAGCGCATGGTTGGCCTGC
>CAINEA010000032.1 GCA_903847525.1 uncultured Acetobacteraceae bacterium
GGCGTGACCATTATTACAATCGATACAATCGGTTCAGGGCTGAAACGTTTACTTGGCGGGTGCCTCGTGGTTTATCTTATACCATTGATTGTGAGATGCTGTTTTTTGTCTCATTTATAGGCGATTAGCCGGTTTTTTCAAGAAACGGCTCGATGTTGGCGGTGGGTATCTAGTCCTCTTATTCGTTAATCAATCTATCCGTAGTGGGTTTTTGACTTAACGGGTCAGCAATGAGGCAGGAGTACCGCCGTGGCCGCCATCGGCTCGGACAGTAACATGATGGCCCTCCCGGGCCTCGCCGACCAGTTCGGCCGTTACGTGCGCAGCACCTCGACGCGCACGGCGGCGCTTGTCGGCCTGCTGACATATCTCAGCTATGCGTATGCGCACGGCAGTTGGGCTAACCCGGCCCTGATCGGCGTGTCAGTGTTTACCGGGCTGCTCCTCCCGACCTACGCCAAGCTCAGCAACAAGGCCGAACTCTGGGCGCAAAACCAGTTCGGTTTCGTGACCGCAGGCAGGATCGGGCGGTTCGTGCCGCAGTATGCGTTCAACCTGGCGGTTTTCTGGGTGTTGTTATGGGGGGGTGCCCTCAACGTAGTCGGCGTGGCGTCCGTGGGTGGCTTTGCAGGAGCTGCTCTCGTGACCTCGCTTGCGTCCCAGGGCAGCCAGTACCTCGGCCTCTTTCTCTTCCAGCGCGGCATCGGCGATGCCAACCGCAACGTCCTGGCGGGCGTGTCGATCAACATGCTGCTGGCCGCGTTCGGCACTGCCGGTGTTCCCGGCGCGCGCGAGGCCTTCCTGATCGTGGGCTTTGCGCTGGGCGCGGTCCTGTTCGGCGTGGGCGTCCTGTCCGACATCCGCTCGCTGGTGGCGCCCAAGGGCGGCATCGGGTTGTTCTTCGGGACCTTCAATCCCTTCCACAATACCCACCTCGATATCGTGCGCCGCGCGATGGAGGAACGGGGCCTCGACAAGGTCATCATTCATCCGACGCTCATCCCGCGCATTCATGTCGATGCCTTCCGCAAGGGTCAGTTGCGCGTCGCGCGCATCGAGAACGGATTCCAGATCTACGAGAAAACCGACAAGGCCGACGTCAACGTCGACTACTTCCCGGCGGGACGGCAGTTCCTGCCGCCGGAGACGCGCAAGGTGCTGATCGATCTCGCCGTGGCCGAAGCGGGGCTGGGCAACAGGGTCGAGGTCGCCTTCTATCCGGAGGTCTACAACGCCAAGGGTTTCCGGGGCGTGATCGGCGAAGTGAAGAAGCTCCATCCCGGCGTTCGTCTGCACGCGCTGCATGGCACGGACCATGGCGGCATGACGGTGCGCCAGATCTGCGACGAGTGCGGCTGGATCTATCCATGGCGGATCCTGCGCCGCGACAAGGTTTCCGCGACGGCCATCCGCCGCGGCGCCAAGGGCATGACGGCTGGCGTCGTCACCGACGTGCTCGCTCAACTTACTGCGAATCGTCCGGAAGTGACGGCTGGGGGCCGTCGTTTCCGGAACGAGAATGGTGTGCTGACAGAGGGGGTCTAGGTATGTCTCTGCTGAATACGCCGATCGACAGGCAGCCTGTCGTGACGATCAAGCTCGCGTCCACGTCGGACGAGCTCATGCAGTGCTTTGCGCTGCGCTCTGCCGTGTACATCGGCGAGCAGCAGTGCCCGTACTGGGAGGAGTTCGACGGCAACGACTTCACCGCGACGCACCTCATCCTCTACGTCGACGGCGAGCCCGCCTCGTCGATGCGGCTGCGCTGGTTCGGCACCTTCGCCAAGTTCGAGCGCGCCGTGATCCTGAAGCGCTACCGCTCGATGGGCCTCTTTATTCCGTTCACGCAGTGGGCGATGGAGTTCGCGCGCAAGAAAGGCTACAGCCGGGTCTACCTGCACTCGCAGCATCGCCTGTGGCCGATCATGGAGCGCCAGGGCTTCAAGAAGGTGGACGACAAGATCTTCCACTTCTCCGACCACGAATACGGCGCCTATTACCACGACCTCGAGCTCGACGCGAAGGACGCGCCGACCATGTTCACCGATCCGCTGGTGCTGAACCGGCCGGAAGATCAA
>CAINEA010000033.1 GCA_903847525.1 uncultured Acetobacteraceae bacterium
CGTCGCCACGTCCAGATTGCCGGTCGGCTCATCGGCAAGCAGCACTTTCGGCGCATTTGCCAATGCCCGGGCGATCGCGACCCGCTGTTGCTCGCCGCCGGACAGCTTGCCCGGCAGATGGTCCAGCCGCGCCTGCAAGCCAAAGCCTGACAGCAAAGCCAGCCCCCGTTCGCGGGCATCCCGGCGCGACGTGCCGGCGATCATCTGCGGCAGCATCACGTTTTCGATCGCCGTGAACTCGCCAAGCAGATGATGAAACTGATACACGAACCCGACCGCATCGCGCCGTATCGCGGTGCGCTCGGTGTCTGAGAGTTTACCGGCCTCGCGCCCCTCAATAATCACCTGGCCGCCGTCCGGCTGATCCAGGAGCCCAGCCAGGTGCAGCAGCGTGGACTTGCCGGCTCCGGATGGGGCCACCAGCGCGACAATCTCGCCGGCCCGCAATGTCAGGTCCACGCCGAGCAGCACGGGCAGATCGCCGGCCTCCGTCCGATAGGTCCGCGCGACGTTGCGCAGCACCAGCGCGTCACTCATGTCGCAGCGCCTCCACCGGATCGGTCCGGGCCGCCCGCCAACTCGGATAGATCGTCGCCATCAAGGACAATGCGAGGCCTAGCAGCACGACACGGATCACATCCGGCCAATCCACCTTGTCCGGCAGTGTCGTCAGCATGAACACCGAACTGTCGAATACCCGCCCGCCCGTCATGTCCTCGATGGCGTGCTGGATTGCGACGATGTTGCGGCAGAACAACACGCCGATCACGGTGCCGATCAGCGTGCCGGCCACGCCCACAAAGGCGCCGCACATCAGGAAAATACGCAAGATCGCGCCCGAACTGGCGCCGATCGTGCGCAATACCGCGATATCCGCCCGCTTGTCCTTCACCAGCATGATCAACGAGGAGATCACGTTGAAGGCGGCCACCAAGATGATCATGCCGAGCACGATGAACATCGTGTCCTTCTGCACCTGCAACACGCCCACGATCTGGTCGTTGGCATGGCGCCAGTCACGCAACAGTACCTGCCGGCCGTCGAGCGCGGTGCGCAACGGCCCAACGATGGCCTGCACCTGCTGCGGATCCTTCACGCGGATCTCCATGCCGGTCACGGCATCGGGCTTCTGGAAATATATCTGCGCGGCCTCCAACGGCAGGAACACCACGCTGTCGTTGTAGCTGGCGACGCCGGCATCGAAGATCGCCACCACCTGATAGGCTCGCACGCGCGGGATGGTGCCAAAAGCCGTGGCCGCACCCTGCGGGGAAACCAGGGTCAGCGTGCTGCCGATCCGCAGCCGATAGAGATTGGCCAGACCGGCGCCGATGGCGATCGCGTCATTGCCCTGGAAGTTATCCAGGCTGCCGGCGAGAAGGCGCCCGCTGATGGCCGGCAATGCATGTAAATCCTCGCGGGCAATCCCGCGCGCCAGTCCGCCGCGGGCAGCCCCGTTCGGTCCGGAAAGCAGCACCTGGCCATCCAGCGTTGGAATGACGGAGACTACACCGGCCAAGCCGGCGATGCGGTCCCGCAATTCAGTGAAATGATCGATCTGCTCGCCGGCATAGGCTTCGATGGTGACATGACCATTTAGGCCGAGAATGCGGCTCACCAGCTCGCTCTGAAAGCCGCTCATGACCGACGAGACGACAATCAGGGTGGCAACCCCGAGCGCGATGCCGACCAGCGAGAAGATCGCGATGATCGAGACGAAGCGTTCCCCCTTGCGCGCACGCAGATAGCGGCCGGCGACGGCGCGTTCGAAGGGGCCGAACATGCTAATTGATCTTGGCCAGCACGCTGTCCAGCGACACTTCCGCCCGTTCTCCGGTGGCGCGCCGCTTCAGTTCCACCATGCCGTTAGCGGCACCACGCGGACCGACGATGATCTGCCAGGGCAACCCGATCAGGTCGGCGTCGTTGAACTTCACCCCGGCCCGATCTGTCCGGTCGTCGTAGATCGCGTTGCCGCCAAGCTTGGCATACAGATCCTCGCAGATGGTGTCACAGGTAGCATCACCCTGCTTTAGGTTCAGGATCGAGGCCCTGTAAGGCGCGATCGCATCCGGCCAGATGATGCCGGCTTCATCATGCTTTGCCTCGATCACCGCACCAACCAGGCGGGAAACGCCAATGCCGTAGCTGCCCATTTCCGGGATGATCTGCGCGCCATCGGGACCGGCGACACTCATGCCCATCGCCTTGGAGTATCTTGTTCCGAAATAAAAGATGTGCCCGACCTCGATGCCGCGGCCCTCGCGCTTGCGTTCCTTGGGCACCGTGGACCAGGCGGTGAGGTCGTGCTTCTCCTCGGTGGCTGCGTACATGGAAGTCATCTGGTTGTAGAAGGCGTCAAGATCGCCGGACTTTTCGTAGTCGAATTCCGAGTTCACCCAGTCGATATTCTCAAAGTCGCCGTCGTAGAACACCTGGCTTTCGCCGGTGGAGGCCAGCACGATGAACTCATGCGAAAGATCGCCGCCGATAGGACCGGTGTCGGCGACCATCGGAATGGCCTTAAGGTCTATCCGTTGGAACGTGCGCATATAGGCCAACATCATCTTGCGATAGCTAACGACGGCCGAGGCATAGTCGAGATCAAAACTGTAGGCGTCCTTCATCAGGAACTCTCGCCCGCGCATGACGCCGAAACGAGGACGCACCTCGTCGCGGAACTTCCACTGGATATGGTACAGAATCTGCGGCAGTTCGCGGTACGACTTGATCGAGCCCTGCAGCAGGTCGGTGATCATCTCCTCGTTGGTCGGGCCGTACAGCATCCGCCGGTCGTGTCGGTCGACGATGCGCAGCATCTCCTTGCCGTAATCCTCATAGCGCCCACTCTTCTCCCAAAGCTCCGCCGACTGAAGGGTCGGCATCAACATTTCTTGAGCTCCCGCGGCGTCCTGCTCCTCGCGCACGATCTGTTCGATGTTGCGCAGCACCCGCAGCCCCAGTGGCAGCCAGGCATAAATACCGGCCGAAGTCTGGCGCACCAGACCGGCGCGCAGCATCAGCCGATGCGAGGCGATCTGAGCCTCCGCGGGAGTTTCCTTAAGCGTCGGCAAAAAGCTGCGAGTCAGGCGCATCTGGGCGATTTCCGTGGCAATGGGTGAGCAGGTCGGGGTCGGAACCTAGACGGCAAAGCCCGCTCCCGCCAGATGCGACCGCGACCCTGCACGGACGCATTCGCGTACGAGAATTATTGTGCGCTGCACAATATCTTTACGCAAGAAAACCTCATGAAAAGAAGTCCAAACAGAAGAAAAAAAGGTGACATGGGTACCAGTTCCCGCTAATCAAGCTGCGGTTCGTCAGGATGGCGCCACGGGCCAGGTTTGGGGAGGAAACGCCAACCAGACGGCAGGACGAGGGCTCCCTCGTTCTGACCGTGCTGGCGAAAGGCCTCAGAGGCCGCAAGACAGCGCTACCGTCAAATCCCCAGACATATCCGTCTTGATACGATTATTCGAATGCCGTGATGGGAAGATCACCGAAGGCGATCAGCGTAAGCCGAAGCTGCGGAATATGGCATCAGCGCCCCCCTCCGCCGCCGTAGAAACCGATTGACTGTTCCGGTTTCCGACGGCGAAAGAAAGCGCTCGCGGTTCAGGCCGCGTTGGACTTGTCGAGGACCGGCTGGAAGGCCTCGGTCGCCTTTTTCAGCTCGGTAGCTGCATCGGCGCCACCGATCATGTTGGTCAAGGCCACGCCGATCGTGTCCCGGAACTCCGTTACAGGCACGATCTCCGGCAGGCCCGAGCGGGCGATCTTCAGGCTGGCGAGCGCGGTGTCGAACCAATCCGGCTTGAACGGGCTGCCGGCCCGGACATCGGCATTGGTGTACGGGCTGGCGCGCGGCGGCGTGCCGGCGCCACCGCGCAGATAGTTGTTCGCCATTGTCTTACCTGCAGCCCATTGGACATACAGCCAGGCCGCCGTCTTGTTCTTGCTGGCCGCGGGAATGCCGACCGCATCCATGAAGGTGGCCGACCATTGTCCCTTCGGTCCGGCTGGAACCAAGGTGAAGCCGACGCTGTCGACCACCTTGGACTTGGTCTTGTCGATCAGCGGCGCGGTAAAGCCGATCGCGTCCCACCACATGGCGGCGCGGCCCTGGCTGAACGTGGTCTGCGCCTCGTTCCAGTTAAAGCCGACCGAGCCCGGCGGGGCGCATTCGCGCATCAGACGCTGGTAGTACTTCGCCGCCTCGATCGCCGCCGGAGTGTCGGTCAGCAGCGTCTTGCCGTCGGGGGTGACGGTTTCCTGATCGTAGCCAAGCAGGATGTTGTCGTACAGCACCACGTTTGCATTCTTCAGACCACGCCCAACGAAGCCGGCGATGCCCTTGTCCTTATCGGTCAGCTTGATCGCGGCATCCATCATCTCGGCATGGGTCTTCGGCACCGCGACGCCTTTGGCAGCCAGCAGATCCTTGTTGTACATCAGGATGAACAGATCCTGGTTGAGCGCCAGCACATTGATCTTGCCGTCCGGACCGGTCGCTACCCGCATGCCCGCCGGAAAGAAATCGCTCATGTCGAAATCCGCCGCGGTAAGCGACGGGTTGGCGATGTAGGGGCGCAGATCCTCCATCCACTTCGCCCGCTCGATCAGGCGCTTCTGGACATGCATGCCGACATTCACGACATCGAAGCCCGGATGTCCGCTGGCCATCTCCATGGCGACCTTCGGCCGCTGCTGCTGCTCGGGGATCTGCTCGAAACCGACCTGGATGCCGGTCAGTTCCTCGAATTCCTTCTGGTACTGCTTCACCGTCGCCCCGCGCGGTGACAGCTGGAAGTTGACCTCGATCTTCGCGCCCTTGGCCTGTTTCCAGTCAAAGGCGGACTGCGCGTTGGCGCGTTCGATGATGGAAGGGGCGGCAAGCAGACCGGCGGATGCGGCCAGCAGATGACGACGGCGTATCATGATTCTCTCCCTTGGTGCGCACTCCGGCGCATGGGGGAAGACTAGCCCTGGAGGAACGGGATTAGGAAGATGGCTAGTCCAAAAACACGATCTCAGAATGAAAACTAAGGAACTTCATCCAGCCTGACCGACCCTGAACGATCAGTCGTCGCGATGAACCCGCTCCATCCGCTCATGGCGTTCCTGCGCCTCGATCGACATGGTGGCGATCGGGCGAGCCTCCAGGCGACGCAGGCCGATGGGCTCGCCAGTCTCCTCGCAATAGCCATAAGTGCCGGCCTCGATCCGGGCCAGAGCTTGGTCGATCTTATTGATCAGCTTGCGGGCCCGATCGCGGGTGCGCAACTCCAGAGCCCGATCCGTCTCGACGCTGGCACGGTCGGTGATGTCGGCTTCCAGAATTCCCCCCTCGGACAGGCTCGCCAAAGTGCCATCGGCCTCGCGCAGAAGATCGGAGCGCCAACGCAACAGCTTTTGCCGGAAATACTCCACCTGAACCGGGTTCATAAACTCCTCGGTGGCCGAAGGGCGGTAGTCGGGGGGCAGTGTCACCATCATGCGTGCCGGTCCTGCTTTGGCTTGCCGGGCTCCCTGGCGGGGGATCGTGGAGACCTCGGCACCAGACGTTACCGACTGGTAGGCGGGCCTATAGCAGCGTGCGGCATGGCCGCCAAGTGCCGGACGCAAAGCTTCAACGGGCTGACATAGAAGGGTTTTGACGCGCCCCAAAACGCCCGTCGCGATCGCAAGCTTTGCCCGCGAGGAGGCTACTTCAACCAAAACGACGTGCCAGTTCGATCTGAGCCCGCATTCCGATTGCTTGGACAATGGCCTGCAACCCCGGGTCTGCGGCCGCTGGAATCGTGTCGGCCAGCACCGACAGCCGTTCCGCGAGTGTTTCCAAGTCGCGCTGCGCCGTGCCCAGGTTTCCACCCACGCCGATCAAGGCAAGTTGCAACTCCCCCAGGGCGGACAGCAGCGCTTGACCATGCCGCCGGGCCTCCCGGTCGCGCACCGCCGGCGCCGACGATGCATCGATAGCCCCACGCTCCTGCAGGCCGAGCAGCCCTTCCATAAAGGCCGCAAAAACCGGGGCTGTGTCACTGGACGCGCCGGCATCCTGCACATCCATCGCGGCCCCGATGTCCGGGGGCAGTGAGAAGCCCGACGCCGAGGCGCGTCGGCGGCTGGCCCCGCCGGATCGGCCGATACCGTCAACTCCCAAACCGCCGACCACCGTCATAGCAAGGCCCTCCTTCCTCTAGGCCGTGTCTGCCGCCCGGCAGCAACTGCCGGGCCTGACTCAGATAAGATGCAAGGCTTTCCGAAGTGTTCATTGACCCGCCGCGTGGCATAGCGTTTGCTTTCCTGACCCAGCATGACGGGCAAACCTTTCAACCCTCCTAGCAACCACCGATGCCCCGCCGCACGGCGGGGCAATCTCGCCTCGATCCTGCTTGCAGCAATCCCGCTGGCGCTGTGCGGGTTGCTCCTAAGCGCCGTGGCACCGGCCTTCGCGCAGATCCGGGTCAAGGACATCGCCGACCTGGAAGGCGTGCGCTCCAACCAGTTGGTGGGCTACGGCCTCGTGGTCGGACTGAACGGCACCGGCGACAAGCTCGACAGCTCGGTCTTCACCCGCCAATCCCTGATCGGGATGCTGGAGCGGTTGGGCGTGAACACCCGCGACCAGGCCGCCAAGCTGCAGACCAAGAACGTCGCCGCCGTGATGGTCACCGCCGAACTCCCCGCCTTCGCGCGCACCGGCGGAAGGATCGACATCGCCGTCTCCGCGCTCGGCGATGCCACCAACCTGACGGGCGGCACCCTGCTGGTCACGCCGCTGCTCGGCGCGGACGGCGAAGTCTATGCCGTGGCGCAGGGCGCGTTGGCGACCGGCGCGATCGCCGCGCGGGGCGCCGCGACCTCCGTCACCCGCGGCGTGCCCACTGCCGCGCGGATCGCCAACGGCGCCACCGTCGAACGCGAGGTGCCGTTCCGGCTCGACAAACACGCCGGCACCCGCATCGGCCTGCGCAACCCCGACCTGACCACCGCACGGCGTATCGCCGACGCGATCAACCACGCCATCGGCCCCATCGCCCGGGCGACCGACCCCCACACCGTCGCGCTCAACATGGACGGCCGCGATCCGATCGAGACCCTCGCCCGCATCGGCGAATTGCGGGTGCAGCCGGATACCGCGGCGATCGTGATCGTGGAGGAAGCCAGCGGCACGATCGTCATGGGCGCCAATGTCCGCATCTCCACCGTGGCGATCGCCCAGGGCAACCTGACGATCCGGGTGACGGAAACGCCCGAGGTCAGCCAGCCCGGCGCGTTCTCCAACGGCCAGACCACGGTGGTGGACCGCACGCAGATCCAGATCGACGACCAGAAGGACCGCAAGCTCGGCATCCTGCATGGCAGCGTGACCCTGCGCGACCTGGTCGCCAGCCTGAACGCGCTCGGTATCGGCCCGCGCGACATGATCAGCATCCTGCAGTCCATCAAGGCCGCCGGCGCGCTGCAAGCCGACCTGCAGGTGCGCTGATGGGCTCGATGACCCCGACGCTCCCTCCCCTGTCGCCAAACGCCCAGGTGCCATCCGACGCCAAAACGCTGAAGTCAGCCCGGGAATTCGAGGCCATGGCGATCGGACAGCTGCTGCAGCCAATGTTCGAGACCGTGGACAGCGCCCATTCCCCGTTCGGCGGCGGCTCGGCGGAAGAGACGTGGAAGCCCATGCTGGTCAACGAGATCGCCAAGAAGATCGCCGCCAACGGTGGCATCGGCCTGGCCCGCCCGGTGCTGACCGAAATGCTGCGAATGCAGGAGGCCCATGCGCCAGTCCCCACGAACGCCCCCGTGAAAAGGAAACCAATGCAATGACCCCGGAACTGATCGACGCCGCCGGCCGGTTGGCCGACACCATCGCGCGGGAGAACGCGGCGCTGGATGCGCTCGACCTCCCGCTGGCGGCCGGACTGCTGGCGGAAAAGCACGCCGCCATGGTCGCCTTCGGTGCCGCCGACCGGCTGGCGCAACAGACCGGCCCCTACATGATGGCCGGCCGCCAGCGGGAGGAAGTGCTCAAACAGGCCGAACGGCTGCGCACCTTGGCCGAGGAGAACAAACGGCTGCTGGAACGTGCGATCGCCGTGCAGGGCCGGGTCATCGGCACCCTGGTCAGCGGCGTGAAGCCCGCCGTGCAGCGCTATGGCGCACAGGGCAGCCTCCATCGCGCCGGCGTCGGGGCAATCGCCCTGTCCTCGAGCGCGTGACCGCCATCCGACGCCACTCTGCTTTGCATGGTTTCAAGCGCCCGGGCGTGATACTTCCCCCGCATGTCCCTCGTAGCGCCCGAAATATGGAAGACCCTGCTCCGACGAGCGCCGGCAGGCACGGCATGCTCGGCGCTGTACGACCCATTGCTGGCCCCCGCGACAGCGCCGGACGGATGCTTCGTACTCGGCCGCATCGCCCAATCGCTGGACGGACGGATCGCCACCGTTGCCGGCGAATCCCGTTGGATCAGCGGACAGGCCGACCTGGAGCACACCCACCGCCTACGCGCCTTATCCGACGCCGTGCTGGTCGGCGCCGGCACCGTCCGTGCCGATAACCCCCAGCTCACCACCCGCCAGGTCGAGGGCCCATCGCCGGTGCGCGTCATCCTCGATCCCGCCCGCCGCCTGGGCGACCATTACCGCGTGTTCCAGGAAGGCCCCCCGACCCTGCTCGCCTGCGCGGCCGGAACACCTGGACCGGAACGCCTCGGCCAGGCCGAAATCTTGCCGATCGCCATGAATGGCGGCTGGGTGGACCTCCCTTCCCTGCTGGTCACGCTGGCCGAGCGCGGCCTGCGGCGCATCTTCGTCGAAGGCGGCGGCGTCACCGTGTCACGCTTCCTGGTGGCCGGCCTGGTCGACCGGCTGCACGTGACCATCGCCCCATTGCTGATGGGCGGCGGCATCCCAGCCTTCTCCTTCCCCCGCACGGACCTGCTGACCGACGGCATGCGGTTCGGCTGGTCGGTGCATCGCCTGGGCGAGGACGTGCTGGTGGACGTTCCCCTCGGCCGCCAGCGGCCAGGCCCATCCGGCCAAACAACATCCGGTCCATGACAACCGCCAAGGCCTTCTGGACGATCGCCCGCGGACAGGGCGAAATCCGCGACGAAACCCTCCCCGCTCCCGCCGAAGCGGAAACCCGCCTGCGCGCTTTGGCCAGCGGGGTCAGCCGCGGAACCGAGGCGCTGGTATTCGCCACCGCCGTGCCACCCAGCCAATACGAGATGATGCGCGCCCCGCTGATGGGCGGCGCTTTCCCGGCCCCGGTCAAATACAGCTACAGCATGGTCGCCCGCGACCCGTCCGGACAACGCGTCTTCGTCCTCCACCCCCATCAGGACATCTTCAACGCCCCCACCGCCATGTGCATCCCGATACCGTCAGCGGTGCCGACCGCCCGCGCGGTGCTGGGCGCGAACATGGAAACGGCAGTGAACATACTCTGGGACGCGGCTCCCCTGGCCGGCGAGCGCATCCCGGTCATCGGCGCCGGCGTGGTCGGCCTGCTGGCCGCCGCCCTGTGCGCCCGAGTGCCCGGAACGCGGGTGACGCTAGTGGACCTGAACCCCGCCCGCGCCACGCTGGCAGCCAAATTCGGCTGCCATTTCGCCCTGCCCGACACAGCCCCGCCAGACCAGGACCTCGTCATCCACGCCTCCGCCTCCGAGGCCGGCCTGCGCCTGGCCCTCTCCCGCGCCGGCTTCGAGGCACGGATCATAGAGGCCAGCTGGTTCGGCGACGCCGCCCCAAGCATGCCGCTCGGTGAGGCATTCCACTCACGCCGCCTCCGCCTGATCGCAACCCAGGTCGGCTCGGTCGCCCCGGCGATGCGGGGCCGGCGGACCTATGGCGAGCGCCTGGCACTGGCGCTCGACCTGCTGGCAGATCCGGTCTTCGACGCCTTGCTGGACGGGCCGACCCGCTTCGAGCAG
>CAINEA010000034.1 GCA_903847525.1 uncultured Acetobacteraceae bacterium
CACCTGGCACAACCTCACCTACCGCACACGCCTCGACAAGAACTCCGGGGCTACGCGGTTCGCCGATGCCCTGGCCACCGTCGGCGTGCCGCTGTTCAATGTCACCGGAGGCTATATCTACACCACCTACGATCCCTACAATTTCTATAATCAGGCACCGCCGCCGCCGGCGAGCTCGGGCTACACCTCGCCGCGCAACGAGGTCACGTTGGGCGCGAGCAGCCAGTTCGAGCCCTATCGCGTCGGCGCTTATGTGCGGCGCAACCTGACGACCAACCAGTGGGTCACCATCGGCGCCAACGTCGCCTATGAGGATGAGTGCTATATCCTGCAAGGCATCATGTACAAGCGCTATACCTCATACAACGGCGACAACGGGTCCACCACCGTGATGATACAGATGACCTTCAAGACCATCGGTCAGTTTGGCTATCGTGCCCTTTGACAGCCGGTTGCCGTTGCCGCACAGGTTCGGTTTCCGTTGGTCCGCGCCGGATATCATGACCGGTACCGGGCCGCTTCGGGAGGCTGGCGCCTTCGAGATACGGTCCACGATCATCGTGGACATCACGGCGGCATCCGCGCCGTGAATTCAGGAATACTGCAAATGTTTGCTTCGCCTCGTTCGCTGGTTCGTTTCCTCCTCGCCGGTCCGGCCGCTTGCCTGCTGCTTGCCACGCTGTCGGCGGCTTCCCTCGCAGCCCCCTTGCCTCGTCAGGCTCCGCCAAAGGCGGACCCTTCCGATGAGGCCGCCTCGGCCGGCCAGCCGCAATCGGAGGGGCACCGTGCCGCGCCGGGCGGGACGCCGCATGCCGGGGGGCCTCCCGGGTCGGGAATGGGCATCGTCGCGGTGGTCAATGGCGATGTGATCACCAATGGCGACATTGCCAGCCGCGGCCGCCTGTTTGCCCTTTCCACCGGTATGCCGGTCAATAGTGAGATCCTGGCGCGGCTGCGTCCGCAGATCACACGCCAGCTGATCGAGGAACGGCTGCGTCTGCAGGAGATGCAGCGGCGCAAGATCGTGGTGCAGGACAAGGAGATTGCCGCGGCGATTCGAGAGATTGAGACACGCAACAACCTGCCGGCCGGGGCGTTGCAGCATCGCCTGGCCGCGGATGGTACCGGCATGCGCACGCTGATCGACCAGATCCGCGCCCAGATCGGCTGGAACCAGGTATTGCGCCAGCAGATCGGCGAGAAAATCAAGATTTCGCCCAACGAGATCGAAGAGAAGCAGAAGTTGCAGGATCAGCAGACCGGCCAGACCGAATTTCGCATCCTGGAGATATTCATCCCGGTTGAGGATCCCGCCCACGTCGCCGATGCCCAGCGCTTTGCCGAAACCGTCGTCAGCCAGTTGCGCTCGGGCGCGCCGTTCCAGATCGTCGCGGCCCAGTTCAGCCAGAGCCAGACCGCGCTGCAGGGCGGTGATCTGGGTTGGCTGCAGGAAAACCGGCTGGATCCGGAGGTACTGCGCATCGCCAAGGAAATGCCGATTGGTGCCATCAGCAATGCCCTGCGGGTACCAGGTGGCTTCTCCATCATTCGCATGGCGGCCCGTCGCCAGCTCGGCAACGAGATCGCCACCATGGTCTCCGTTCGGCAGGTGTTCCTGCCGTTTTCCACGCCGCTGAACCCCACCCAGCCGACCGATCAGCAGCGCGCGACGCTGGAGAAGGGCAAGGCTCTGAGCGCCAGTATTCATAGCTGCGAGGCCATGGAGGCCGCCGCGAAAGCCAATAATTCGTCACGCCCGGCCAATCCCGGCGACATCCGCCTGGACCGCGTGTCCCCGCCTCAGTTCAAGGAAATGCTGGCCACCCTGCCTATCGACCGCGCCACTCAACCCGTGGTCGCCGCCGATGGCATCGCCGTGATCATCGTCTGCTCACGCGAAACGAAAAACATCGCGCATCAGAGCAAAGAGGAAATTGAGGCGCAGATGATCAACGAACGCGTCGAACTCTTGTCCCGCCAAATGCTCCGCGACCTGCGCCGGCGCGCCTCCATCGAGCAACGCAGCGCCGTGTGATGGATTGGGGCGGGTTTTTGGAGAAGGAAGCAAGGC
>CAINEA010000035.1 GCA_903847525.1 uncultured Acetobacteraceae bacterium
GGCAATCGCGCCTTCTACCCGACCCACTCCAAGGCCGAGGAGATCCCGGAGGTTCTGGCCGCCTTCATTGCCCAGTTTTACGACGACAAGCCGCCCCCTCCGCTCATCCTTACCAACGAAGCCCTGCCCGAACAGGACCTCATCACCGAGGCGCTGACCCTGAAGGCCGGCCGTAAGGTGGAAATTGCCACCCCCCAGCGCGGCGAAAAGCGCGCCGTGATTCTGCATGCCGAGCTCAATGCCCGCGAGGCCCTTGAACGCAAGCTTGCCGAAACCGCCGGCCAGGCCAAGCTCCTCGCCGGTGTCGCCGAGTTGTTCGCCCTGCCCGCCCCGCCGGAACGGATCGAGGTCTACGACAACAGCCATATCATGGGCGCCAGTCCATACGGCGTCATGATCGTCGCCGGGGCCGAGGGGTTCCTGAAATCCGCCTACCGTAAATTCTCCATCCGCGGCCCGATCGCTCCCGGCGACGACTTCGCCATGATGCGCGAGATGCTCCAGCGCCGCTTCACCCGCGCCCTGAAGGAGGAGGAAGCCAACGAAAGCAGCGCATCCGGCAGCCGCTCCGCCAACTGGCCCGACATCCTCCTAATCGACGGCGGCGCCGGCCAGCTTTCCGCCACCCAGTCCGTGCTCGACGATCTCGGCGTCAACGACGTCAAGCTCATCGCCATCGCCAAGGGCCCGGACCGCGACGCAGGCCGCGAATGGTTCCATACCGCGGGCCGCGAGCCATTCCAGCTGCCGCCGCGCGACCCGGTGCTGTATTTCCTTCAGCGCCTGCGCGACGAGGCGCACCGTTTCGCCATCACCACGCATCGGGCGGGACGTTCCAAGGCCCTGATCCGCAGTGAACTCGACGAAATCGCCGGCATCGGGCCTGCCCGCAAGCGCGCCTTGCTGAACCATTTCGGGTCTGCGCGGGGGGTGAAGATGGCGGGGCAGAACGATCTCGAGGCGGCTCCGGGGATCAATCGGGAGACCGCGCGGCGGGTGTACGATCATTTTCATCCGGGGGTACGGGCGGCGCAGTAGGCAAGGTCGGGGCGCTGACTCCTGGAATGTCGTTGCAACCGCCATCCCTGCCGCCCCGTAACCGCCATGATAAGGCCCATGGTTAGGGCCCATTGTTAGGACCATGTGTCGCCAGTGCCCCCTGACCTTGACGCCATCCATCCTGGATCTCGCCGCAATGGGGCACGGAACGCGAGCGCTGACGCCCCTCGCCGGCCGTCGCATGTTTCAGCGTTGCCATCAACCCGCTTCTGCTCTACTGCGGCGTTGGTTTTTTTGACGGAATGCCTGCCCCGGTTATCCGACGAAGAAACACCGGCTGAGTCGCTTCCAACACGGCGAGGCCTGATTTACGCGGATACTTCCCGGGCCGCTTCAAGGCCCTTTCAGAACCCAGGAGTGTTACCCATGGCTACCCCATTCAAGACCAGTCTCGTCGCTGGTTCGCTGCTCTCCGTCATCCTGCTCGCCGGCTGCGTCTCCAAGAGCGACTTCGACGCCGTGCAGGCGAAGAACGCGCAGCTGGAACAAACCGTGAAGGCACAGCAGGCCGAGATCGACGCCGCCAAGGCGCAGAACACCCGGCTCATCGGCGCCATCAAATACACCGTAAACAGCGACCTGCTGTTCGCCCCCGGCAGCTGGACAATGAGCTCCGCCGGCAAAGACATCATCGCCAAGATGGCCGCCAAGCTGGCGCCGACCATGCAGAACAAGCTGGTCGTGAACGGCTTTACGGACAACACCCCGATCGGTAAGGGCCTGGCGGCCGAAGGCGTTACCAGCAACGAAATCCTGTCGCAGAAGCGCGCCGAGGCCGTTGCCGAATTCCTGGTCTCCAAGGGTGTGAAGCCGGAACTGGTTTCCGCGCACGGCTTCGGCGAGGCGAACCCGATCGCCTCCAACAAAACCACCGCCGGCCGCGCCAAGAACCGCCGCGTGGAGCTGGGCCTAGCCGGACAGGCTGGCTAATCCTTCTTGCGATAACCGCAGGACCGCGCCACACCCGGGCGCGATCCTGCGGGGGCTTCCCCACGATACGCCCGCTATCCGTTACTTCTGAAACACTCCGGCCAGAACTTCCGGCCATTTCTCGATCTCATGGCGCAGGATCTTGCCCGTCGTGCTGCGCGGCAGCCGTTCCTCGGGCACGAACAGCACGCCCTTCGGACGCTTGTAGCCGGCCAGTTCCCGCCGGCAGGCATCCAGCAATTCCCCCGCCGTCAGCGTCGAGTCAGACGTAGCGACGATCGCCACCGGGATCTCGCCCCACTGCTCATCCGCCCGTCGCACCACCACCGCATCGCGCACCCTTGGGTCCGACAGCAGCACCCGCTCAATTTCGGCCGGGTAGATGTTCTCCCCGCCCGACTTGATCAGGTATTTCGCCCGGTCGGCGAAGTTCAGCATCCCGTCCGGCTGGCGGAAGAACATATCCCCCAGATGAAACCAGCCGCCGCGGAACTCCGTCGCATTCACCTCCGGCGCATTCCAGTAACCGCTGAACAGCGTCGGTCCACGGAATATCAACTCACCGGCCGTGCCGTCCGGCACATCGCGGTCGTCGGCATCCACCAGCCGGAACTCGCACAGCGCATTCGCCTGCTTGGCCAGGGATGCGGGCACCACGCCGATGGCGATCCGGCCCGCCGAGCCCGGCGGCAGGCCGGTCTCCGTCGCGCCGAACGTGTTGGCGTATGGCGCCTGCAGCAGTTCCGTCAGTTCCGCCACCTGATGGCGCGGCACCAGATCGGCCATCACGCCCACAAGCTTGATCCCCTTCGGGCGGATGTTGCGTTCACGCAGCCCGGCGATCAGCGGCTCGATCGCGCCGGGCATGGTGATCAGCCACCATTGCTCGCGGTTGGCGATCTCGTCCAACAACCGGTTCAGGTCGAAACCATCCACCACCACCGCGGTGCCGCCCAGGCAGATCACGTGGATGCACTGTTCGGTGGAGATCATATGGAACATCGGTGGCCAGGCCACATAGGCGTCGCCAGGCGCCAGCCCGAAATCGAGCGAGTTCACCAGCATCCGTGCGATCTCCGCCCGGTGGCTCAGCAATGCCGCCTTCGGCCGTCCGGTCGTGCCGCTGGTGTAGATGATCAGCAGCCCATCCTCGGGATCGACAAAGACATCCGGCTCTACCGCCGAACTGCCTGCCAGCGCCGCCTCGTACGCCGCGCCGAACTCGAACCTGGCCATACCCGGCACGGCCCGATCCAGGCTATCGAGGAACCGCTCGGACACGATAAGCACCTTCGGCGTTACCAGCGCCACGCAGTAATCCAACTCGCTACGTGTCAGCCGCCAGTTCAGCGTGCACAGGATCGCGCCCAACTTGGCCGCCGCGAACACCAGTTCCAGATATTCGATCCGGTTCTCCGAACACAGCGCCACCCGTTCGCCGCGCGCCACGCCCCGGCTCGCCAGCAGGTTCGCGGTCCGGTTCACCCGTTCGTTGAACGCCAGA
>CAINEA010000036.1 GCA_903847525.1 uncultured Acetobacteraceae bacterium
AGGGATCTTGCCGATGGCGAGTGCCAGGTAGCTGGATATGAAGATGATCGCCGCGGCGAGTTTTTGGGTTTGCAGGTCGAGTGCGGGTTGGGTGGGCAACAGCCGGGGCAAGAGGGCGGCAACCAATGCGACGAGCACCACGATCGCGACTAGGCCGACGCCAATGACGCCGGACCAGCGGCGGCTTGGCGGTCTGACAGCCGGGCGGTTGGCGATGATTTCCTGCATGGGTGCGTGGTTACCACGCCGTTGGATGGCTTGCCTCTTCTGATTGCCGGCGGACGATCAACGCGGACGATTGGCGAGAAGATCCGAGCCCGAGCGCCACCTCGTCTCAAATAGGGTGAATTTTGGACGAGCTCACCAACGACTCTATGGTGTCGAATCGTGATCCGGCATAGGGGTGGGGTCAAATCGGCGTCCGTGGCATTGGCGAACGGTTAAATTTTTCATACCTGCCAGGAAATCGTGATGAAAACCCAACGATGCTTGATCTGGATCGGATTTTGTCTCGGACTGGCAAGCTGCTCGCCAGCAGGCAGCTCAATGTCAGCGAAGAATGCGCCGGATCGCCCCAAATCGAAGACCTGCGACCTCAGTGGCAATCAATGGGCGCAAACGGGAGGCGATAATCTGCCGTTTACAATGCGGATGAAAAACGACGGCGGCTGGTGCGAGAAGGATAGCCCGACGACAGCCAATCTTCTTTCACGAGTCTCGCATATGCACGTTGTACAGCCACCCGCCCATGGCACGGTGGAAATTACGGTCGATGATAATGCCATACGGACGGGTTATAAGCCGGATGCAGGATTTGTTGGGACCGATCGTTTCAGAATCATGTATGAATTGTACAATATAGACCGGCAATTCAACGTAACCGTCTCCGAGTAGCGGCGTTAAAGATTTGTCCCCGATCTAACCGCAGCGGCCGGCTATCTGGTTGCCTGTGGGACGGCGTGGCATGGTGGTGGGTCATCGCAGCTACGGAGACGACGAATGCCTGCTTTCTATCACGTCGACGCAATTCTGGCCATTGCCGATGCCCGGCTGGATGCGTCTTGCCGGGCCTTGATCGAGCTGCTGGCAATCCCCTCCGTCAGCGCCCAGCCGGGGCATAAGGCGGACTGCCAACGCGGCGCGGAAAGGGTGTGCGCCACGCCAAACGGGCCAGATTTCGAGGCGGCCTGAGCCGCCGAACTTAATGTTCGATCTCGCGGTAATCGGCGGCGGGATCAACGGTGCCGGCATCGCGCGGGATGCGGCTGGGCGCGGCCTTTCCGTGCTGCTGGCCGAGCAGGGAGATCTGGCGGGGGCCACTTCCTCGGCGTCCACCAAGCTGGTGCATGGCGGGCTGCGCTACCTGGAGCATTACGAATTCCGCCTGGTGCGCGAGGCGCTGAGCGAGCGCGAGGTGCTGTTGCGCATTGCGCCGCATATTGTCTGGCCGCTGCGCTTCGTGCTGCCGCACCACGCCGGGCTGCGCCCCTGGTGGATGATCCGGCTGGGGCTGTTCCTGTATGACCATATCGGTGGGCGGCGCATTCTGCCCGCCTCGCGCAGCGTGGATCTGCGACGCGATCCGGCCGGGGTGGATCTGAAGCCGGAATATGCGCGCGGGTTCGAGTATTCCGATTGCTGGGTGGACGATGCGCGGCTGGTGGTGCTGAACGCGCGCGATGCGGCACGGCTGGGCGCGGATATCCGGGTGCGGACGCGGGTGGTGGCCGCGCGGCGCCATGACGGTGCCTGGCGATTGCGGCTGCGCGATGGCTCGGGCGATAGCGACATTTCGGCCAGGGTATTGGTGAACGCGGCCGGGCCTTGGGTGTCGGACGTGCTGTCCGGGGTGATCGGGCAGAACGCGCCGACGGCGATCCGGATGGTGAAGGGCAGCCATATCGTGGTGCGCCGCCTGTTCGAGCACGAACGTTGCTACCTCTTTCAAAATGCGGACGGGCGGGTGTGCTTTGCGATTCCGTATGAAGGCGATTTTACCCTGATCGGAACCACGGACGAGGATTACCGGGGCGATCCGGCGCGGGCGGCGATCTCGCCGGACGAGGAGGCATATCTGCTGGCGGCGGCGGGGGCGTATTTCCGCCGGCCGATCGATCCCTCGTCGATCGTCTGGCGCTATGCCGGGGTGCGGCCATTGCGCGATGACGGGACCAGCGCGGCGCAGGAGGCGACGCGGGACTATGTGCTGGAACTGGATGACGGCGGTGCACCGGTGCTATCGGTGTTCGGCGGCAAGATCACGACGTATCGACGGCTCGCCGAAGCGGCGATGGCGCAGCTGGGCGGGTTCTTTTCGGCCATGCCGGGAGCGTGGACGGCTGGAGCTGCCCTGCCCGGCGGGGATTTTGCCTGGGATGGCGCGGCGGCGCTGGGCCGGAAACTGACTGAACAGTACAGGTTTCTTTCGTCTACAACGATCCATCGGTTGGTCCGCAGCTACGGGACCGAAACGGCCGACATACTCGGGGCGGCGACCGATGCGGCGGAACTGGGGGAGCATTTCGGCGCCGGACTGTATGCGCGCGAGGTGGAATGGCTGCTGCGGCGGGAATGGGCGCGTACCGCGGAGGATGTGCTGTGGCGGCGCAGCAAACTGGGGCTGCGGCTTTCGCCGGCGGAGGTGGCGCGGCTGCAGATGTGGATGTCAGAGGGGGACCAGAGGTCGGTGTCTTGACGATGGGCCGCTCAGGCGCCAGCGTTCGGCAGGGAGACAACGCCATGCGCAACAGCCACATCACCATCCAGCCGATCGCCGGGGCGCTGGGCGCGGAGATCCATGGCGTCGATGTGGCGCAGGAACTGGATGACGGCGTGATCGGCGAGATCCGTCAGGCGCTGCTCGACCACGGCGTGATCTTCTTTCGTGACCAGACTCTCGATCGGGAGCGCCACAAGGCGTTCACCCGCCGGTTCGGCGAGATTTTCGTCCATCCGAACTACAAGGGACTGACAGCCGATCCGGCGATTGTCGATATCAGGCGTGAGCCCGGCGACAAGAAGATCGTCGGCGAGGACTGGCATACCGACACCACCATGGTCGCGGACCCGCCTATGGGCGCGATCCTGTATGCGATCGAGGTGCCGCCCTATGGCGGCGATACGCTGTTCGCCAACCAGTACCTGGCCTACGAGGCTCTGTCGGACGGATTGAAACACACGCTGGAAAGTCTGCGGGCCATTCACACCGACCGCATGGTGGCCGGTCCGCAGGCGGCGATGAACGCGCAGCGCTCGACGAAGGTGCGTGAGGATGCCGGTTGGCGTGAAACGATCAGCATGCATCCGGTCGTGCGCACCCATCCGGAGACCGGGCGCAAGCTGCTGTTCGTCAACCGGTCCTATACCGTCGGCTTCGAGGGCTGGACGGAAGCGGAAAGCAAGCCGCTGCTGGAATTCCTGCTGGAACACGGGCACCGGCCGGAATTCACCTGCCGGTTCCGCTGGGCGGACGGATCAATCGCGTTCTGGGACAATCGCTGCACCAAGCATCTGGCGGTGCACGATGCGGGGCCGTTCCGCCGCATCATGCGGCGCACCCAGATCTGCGGCGACGCGGTATTCTGATCGGTTTCAGCCGTTCCACTGCAGGATGTACAGGCCGGCATCGTAGTCGGTCAGGTAGATCAGGCCTTCCTTGCTGACGAACACGTCGGCGCTGTGGCGCATCTTCGCTCGGCCGCGCATCGGCTCCATCCATCGGGTCGGCTGCGGTGGGACGAAATAGGCGGTCTCGACCGGATGGAATGCATCGGAAATATCGAACACGCGGACCCCGGCGCTTTGCCAGGTGGCGAAGATCGTGGTGGAGCTTTGGAACGAGCCGGGGCGGTTCTCGTGCAGGTTGTGCGGGCCGAACTGGCCGCCCATGGCGACGTAGTCCTGGTCGTTCGGTGTCGGGAAGGTGGCGATGGACACCGGGTTTTCCGGCATGCGGATGTCGAACACCCAGGTTCGTTTCATCTGCTCCTGATCGATGTTCAGCGTGGCTTCGTCGGCGACGATCAGCAGGCCGCGATCGTGCAGCGGCACGGCATTGTGGGTGCCGCCGCCGAAGGGCGGGCTCCAGCAGCGATGGGCGATCAGTTTCGGCTTGGACTTGTCCTTCACGTCCAGGATGGTCAGGCCGCCGTCGCGCCAACTGCCATAGGCGATGTCGTCCACGACGATGGCGTGGTGCAGCGCGACGCGGTTTTTCCAGCTGGGCGTTTCACCGCCGGCGGTCCACATGCCGGGGATCCACCAGCGGCCCGCCTCGACCGGACGGGTCGGGTCCTGCAGGTCGATGACGATCAGGATGTGGTCGAGATAGCCGTCCAGCAGGGCGGAGGCGTAGGCGTAGCGGCCGCCGACATACCAGATGCGGTGCAGGCCGAGCCCCTGCACTTCCAGGAAGCCGATCGGGCGCGGGTTGGCCGGATCGGTGGTGTCGTAGACGCGCATGCCGGCGGAGAAATCCTGGCCGCGCACGCCGTAGCGGCTGCTGTCGACCTGATTTGATTTGGCATAGTAATCCTGCTGGGACATCAGCGCCTTGATGTCGAGTTCCTCGATGCCGAGCAGCAGATTGTCGGCGGTCTGCAAATGCATGGACCAGGAGTTCCGGTGGATCGGCAGGAAGTTGACCGGGCGGGGGTTCCGCGGGTCGCGCACGTCGGTCACCATGATGCCGCGGCTGACGCGGGTGCCGACATAGGCGTAGCCGCGATCCACCATCACCTGCACCCCGTCGCCACGGCCACCCTGGTCCGTGTGGCCGAGCAGGCTGATACCCTTGGCGCTATCGGGGAGGATCGTCATGGCGATGGCCCGGCTGCCGCGAGCGTGGCCGGTGGAAAGCCGCGCCGACGGAGACCGGCGAGGGCCAGGATCGCCGTGCCGAGGATCAGCAGGCTTGCCGGTTCGGGCACGCTCGGTGGTGCGGGGGGCAGCGGCGTGTCTGTCGACGGGTCCTGGCCCGCGAACGGCAACGCCGCCGCGGCGATCACATAAGGATCGACCCCCGAGGTATCGACGTCCTCCGCGACCGGCTGGCCAGTGACCGGATTTATCATGCCGGGCGCGGTGGGCAGGATGGAGGGGCCGAAGGTCACGCAGGTATAGACGGTGGGATCGAGGCAGGGGGTGTCGGGGCTGAAGGCGAATTCCTGGCCCTGGGACGAGTCGAACCCGGTGCCGTCATAGCCGCCGCGAGACGACAGGCCATTGGTGAAATCGAACGCCGTGGAGAATGGCGGGACATACGCAAACGTGGCGACGCCGACGCCGGGGATGTGGCTGGGGTCCACGGGATAGGAAAAGGTGACATCGAAATAGCTGCCGACGGGTATTGGCCTGGACGGCGTCAGCACCCATTCGATGCCAGTGCCGATGGTGCGGGAGGTCAAGGTTCCGGTAAGGCTGGGATCGCCGATATAGCCGTCCTGATACTTAATGGATCCGTCCGCATTATAGACGTAGTTCGGCTTCATAAAGATCGGACTGAGGGCCGTCACGCCGCTGGCCGCGAAACGGTAGCGGATATCGACGACCAGCCCACCGGTCGTGACCCCTTGAATGGTGGTCGCCATGCAAGTGCTGCCCGAAGTCGCGCAAGTGTTGGCATCCCCCACCATTTGCACCGGAGTTCCGGGGACCTGCACTGTTACGAACGGCAGTTCGTTCAGAACCGGCATGCTCTTCAGGGTCGTGATCTGCTTCGGTAGGAATTGCATCGCCGCGCCAGCGGCGATTGCGGCGGTCAGCGGTTTGCTCAATGTCACCGTGCCGGTGGTGGCGTCCACCAATATTACCAGCGTTCCAGCCGCGATACCGGTGCCGGTGACGGCCATGCCCGGGTCCGCGCCCTCGGTCTGGGCAAGCTTCAGCGCCGTGCCGCCAATCGGCGCGCTGGAGCCGGTGGCGGTGTACTGGGTCTTGGAAGCACCGCTGTCCAACAGCTTGTCGGTTGTCACCGGGGAGACGAAATTCAGCGCAGCGCCGGAAGCCACCGCGCCTGTCAGGGCCGTGGCGAGCTTGATGGTGTTGGTCAGGGGATCGATGGTCAGGATGCGGTCGTTGATCGGTACGCCGACGCCCGTTACCACCATGCCCGGTTTCAGGCCGGCGGTGCTGGCGAGCTGGATCTGGGTGGAACCGGCGGCGCCGGCCGTCAGCGCCATTATGCCCGAGACGGAGGCGACGGGGCCGCCGAGATTGCCGAACTGCAGCGCGGTGGCGGTGGCGATCGAACCGGCCGGGGCGGCGGCCAGGGTGACGGTCTTGTTGACGCTGTCCACCG
>CAINEA010000037.1 GCA_903847525.1 uncultured Acetobacteraceae bacterium
CTATGATGCCGCGGCTTCTCTGGGCAGGCGTCCGCACCACGCCCATGCCATACCGGTTGCTCAAGCTGGCCGATATTTATGTTTGAGCGGGACAACGATCAGTCAAGAAAACTGGCTGAGAAAAGTGCGTAAACAGGATATCTTTTGCCTAACCGACTGATATGGCTCAGCCTCAGCGGGTTCATCCTGGCCGGGTGCCAGTCGCCGGGGGCAGACCTGCCGCCGCTGCCGGATGCGCCCATGCGGGCCTACAGGCTCGGCTCGGGGGACCAGGTGCGGATCCTGGTCTTCGGCGAAGACCAGCTGAGCGGTGAATATCGGGTGAACGATACCGGCCGAATCGCCCTGCCCCTGATCGGCGCCGTTCGCGCCGCCGGTTTCAGCACGACGGAGTTGGAAGCCACGGTCACCGGCGGATTGAAAAAGGCCGGCATGCTGCGCGATCCCTCGGTCGCCGTGGAAGTGATCGCCTACCGGCCGATCTTCGTGCTGGGGGAGGTAAACAAGCCCGGCCAGTATCCCTATCAGCCCGGAACGACCGTGGTGACCGCCGTTGCAGTTGCCGGCGGCTTCACCTATCGCGCGATAGACGAGTATGCTGCGGTGGTAAGAAGCTTCGATTCCGGAACCCCCGAGGGTCGGGCGATCGAAGGCAAGGCCTCCCGGAAGAGCTTCGTGCAGCCCGGCGACGTGATCACCATTTTCGAGAGACGATTTTGAACCTTAAGACCGTATCCCGACTGGCTGGCCTGGCCTTCACGGTGTTGGCAGCCGGGTCCGCCCTGGCCGACCCGGGGCCCGTGCGGATCATCGGTGGGCCGTCGGTCGGCTGCATCGCGGGCGCCGTCCAGCTGCCGGCGCAGGGACCGGGCTTTCAGACGATCCACGTGGCCATCAGCCATTTCTGGGGTGCGCCCAGCACCGTGGCGGCCATCGAACAGCTCGGCCGGGACGCACAGGCCGCCGGCCTGGGCCCGTTGATGGTGGAGGAGCTTTCCCGCCATTTCGGCGGACCGATCGTCGGCGGGCATGCTAGCCACCAGCACGGGTTGGACGCGGACATCGCACTCGACACCAGCCGCAGGCAGCCACTCAGCGCCGGGGAACGCGAGACGATCGAATTGACCAGCCTCGTGCGCCCAGACCGACGTGGCGTTCGGCTGGACAAATGGAACGAGAACATCGTGACCCTGCTCCGCCTCGCGGCCCGTCTGCCGCAGATCGACCGGGTCCTGGTCAATCCGGCGATCAAGAAACAGCTTTGCGACACCGTGACCGGGGATCGGTCCTGGCTGCGTTTTATCCGACCTTGGTACGGTCACGCCGCGCACATGCACGTTCATTTCCGCTGCCCCGTGGGCCAGGCCAGTTGCGTGGATATCCCGCCCCCGCCGGCGGGCGACAGCTGCGACGCCTCCCTGCAATGGTGGTTCGACCAGCTCGACGCGCCACCAGCCAAGCCCGGGCCGCCGAAGCCGCCGCCGCCGATGCCGCCGGAGTGCAAGGCGATCCTGGCCGGGCAGGGTTGAAGGAAGCCTGGGGCGCTGCCTCGGCCTGCCAAATGCTTGTCGCCTGCAACCAAACGGCGCGCTGACGGCCCGATATCGGCAGTGGCGACCCGACCGGGTCGAGAATGTATACGGACAGGCGAATGCTGATACACTTGGCCGGCCATCCCGGCCTGTGGAGAACACGCACGTTGATAGTTCATTCGTGCCAACTGGTGGCGAACAGGCTGCTCCGCGCCTTTGCCACGAGCAGCAGTCGGTCGCGCCCGGCAGCCCGCAGGCTGCCCCCCGCCCTCTGCGTCCTCACACTTCTGCTGCTGTCCGCCACCGCACAGGCCGACGACCTCTGGTCTGGGTATTGGGCAACCACTTGGCGCGATGGCGGCGCGCGCCTTCATCTTGAACAGCAGGGCGACCACGTCACCGGCAGCTATCCGCTCTACGGCGGACGAGTCGAGGCCAAGGCCGAGGGAAGGCAACTGGACGGGCAATGGTTCGAGGGCGACCGGCACGGCAGCTTCGTCTTCGTCATGGGCCGCGACGATAACAGCTTCGCCGGCCGCTACGACACCGGCGAATGGTGGACCGGTGCCCGCTCCAATGCC
>CAINEA010000038.1 GCA_903847525.1 uncultured Acetobacteraceae bacterium
CCGTAAAGAGCCTCGAACCCCGCTTCGCTGAGACCCTTTTGGAATTGCACCTTGTTTCGAGCCATCGTCCCTGCCTCGCTAAATCGAATGTTCACGATATGTGCCACGAAAGAGAAGCTGAGAAAAGTGCGTAAACAGGTATTTGTATTTACGGAGTTCAGGGACATGGTATCTTACCTTGCTTATCCAGTAAGTTTCACGTTTTCTGCGTTTTGCAGGTAGGCCTTTATGCTACGGAGTTCGGGTTAACGCGGCATGAAGCGTCGATCGATTTTGTCAGCCTGACGGTAGAAATTTCACCAGGGATAGTGAGGAATAAGAGGCGATCATCTGGTAGGACGATTGCATCTGCGTTTGAACAAGTTGCAGTCGGGATAGAGTTTCAGCCATGTCCACATCTTGCACGGATGAGACCTGCGAACTCAGCGCCGTGACCGTGTCTGCCAGGGAGGTCTGTGTCGTGGTCAGGCTGGTCTGTAGGTTGCCGAGATTTCCCGCATCGGTGGCCATTGCGGTGATTGCGCCACCAAGCGATGTATTGATATCGGTGATCAAGCCCGTAAATCCGCCGGCGTTGCTTTGACTGCCGCTGAGCGAACTGATTGTGGCCAGGTTGCGTAGAAGGTCGCGCATATAGGAACCGGTTGTGGATGCGCCGGACGAAACCGCGCTGGCATTTGCGCTTGCAAGCAGGCCGATCGGGATGCGCTGGGTTTCGCTGACCTGGACCTTTGGGATCTGAGATTGCAGCGTGATCGCAGGCTGGGACTGAGAGATTGAAAAGGGGGAGGTGCCCGACGCGTTCGAGGTTGCGATGGCCAGGGTTGCCGCAACGGTGGCGGCTGCGCCGCTGACGGCCAGTCCGCTGACGGCGGTGTTGATCTGGGTATAAAAGCCCGAGGTCAGGATGTTATCTGGGTTCGGCACCGGCGGATTGCCGCTATCTTGTCCTGCAAAGACGTACTGGTCGCCATTTTTTGTGTCCAGCAGGTTGGCTACCCGTTGCAGCGCGCTGCGAGCCTGGGCGGCCACGCTGTCAATTTCGGAGCTGGCTGAGTTGTTCAGGTTCGGCAGTTGCCCATAGAACTGGTTCGCGATCTGCTGAATCTGGCTCATGACGGTCTGGGTAAGATCGATGCTGCCGGTGGCGGCGCTGATGTTGGCTTGCCAGGCCTTGGCGTGCGCGATCTGTGGGCCGAGGTCGAGGGAGACCTGTGCGCCAGCAGCTAAACCGGCATAGGTGTTCGAGGTAAGGCCGGTGGAAACCTGGGTGGTCAGAATATTCAGCTTTTCCCGCACGTTGGCGGCGTAGCCGACGAGGCTATCCATCATGCCGTAATTGGAGACGCCGACAGTGCCGATCGATCCGTTCATTTCCGTGACCTAGGCAATGGATTGCAGCAATTGGGACCACATTGCCTGAGCGGCCGAGATAATTTTCGCGTTCGCGCCATAGGCGTTCTGCAGTTGAATCATGTTCGACATTTCCGTATCGATGCTCACCCCGGTCGCGTTCGACAGTTTGGCCGTAAGGGAGGTTTGAACCGCCTGTTCGGCGCCGAGTTGCACAGTGGTGGCGCTACTGGCCTGTGCCTGGCTGGCCACCAGGGCGGTGGCGATCGCTGAGAGCGTGGCTGGCGGTGCGTAGGGCGCCGCCAGGTTTCCGGCCGGGCCGAGGCCGGTGGTATTTGACGGCATCTGTGGCACGCCGCTCTGGACCTGGATGCCGAAAGCGTAATCGAGCACGCGTGAGATCATCGTGGCAAAGCCTGCCGGTCCGCCGGCTGGGTTTGGCGTGAAGGCGCTGGCTCCGACCGGGCTGCCCACCACTAGGTGAGTGCCATCACGCAACAAGTTCGGACTCGCGGTAATTGCTGGATTGACCTGGATGGTATTGGCGAAGCCGAGATAGTTCGATTGCACCGGCAAGCCTATGCCCGGGACGGCCCCGATGGGATCGGTGAACAGGCGAAGACCCTGGGTGTCGAAGCGGCCGGACAGGTTTTGCGCGAATTCATCGAGCTCGGCCTGGTAGGTCGGTAGCGTGACATCGCGGAGGGCAATGTTGGCCCCGATGCTGCCACCGGTCATTTGCCTGGTGACATCGATGCCGCTCAGGGTGAGTGCGGGGCTACCGCCGCCCGGGTAGTACGTGCTTGCGCCGAGTGTAGCGCTGGAAACGGACAAAGGATTGGCCGAACTGTGGATCGGCAGATTGAGGCCGCTCATGGTCATAAGTAGCAGATCGCCATTTGGCTGGGTCAGCGCTTTGACCCCGAGCAAACCCGATATCGATCCGATAACTGTGTCGCGCTGATTCTCGAGATCCGCTGTGCTTTGGCCTGTCGCCTTCAGGATGACGATTTGATCCGATAGGCTGCCGATCGTGCCGAGTGCCGCGTTTACGGTAGCCACGTCGGTGACGATAGCATCCTGTGCGCCTTGGCGCTGCGTGCCATAGGCGCCAGCCATGGTGTTGATGGAATTTGTGAGTGTCCGCGCCGAGATCACGGTTTCCTGCTGGCCGGATTGACTGTCAGGGCTACCGGATAAGGAGGAAAAACTGTCTTGTAGCTTACCCAGGAGGGAAGCGAGGTCATTGCCCTGACCTGGAGTGCCCTGGACCTGATCGATCGCCTGTAGCGCGGCTTGTTGGGTTGCCAGGTCGGCTACGGTGCCGTTCTGCTCGAGCAGTCCGGCTTGCAGAAGATCGTCGGTTTCGCGACCGGTGGGCAATGTTCGCACGCCCATGCCGATGCCGTTGGCAGTCGCGCTTTGCTGTGCGGCAACCTCGCGCGCGTAGCCCGGCGTACTGGCATTTGCGATATTTTGAGAAACGACATCCAACTGACGGTTGACGTTGGCAAGGCCGCCGACAGCGATCGATAATGCAGCGTCCAGTTTCACCGTGATTTAATCCTTGGGCCGGATTTAACGCTTCATGTCGATGGTTTGCGTCAGCATATCGTCTGCCGTGGTGACCATCTTGGCGTTGGCGGAATAGGCACGCTGGGCGACGATCAGCTTGCTGAACTCGGCAGCGATATCGACGTTGGAACCTTCTACGGAGTTCGTGACCAAGGTGCCCGCACCGTTTGTGCTCGTGGCATTTGCCGTTGGTGCGCCGGAGTCGAGGGTGGCGGTAAAGGCCTGACCGTTCTGGCTTTGCAGACTGTTCGGGCTGTTGAACGTAACAACAGGGATCTGTGCGATGGTGCGCGACTGGCCATTGTTATAGTTCACCACGACATCGCCATTGGTTTGCATCGACACGGACGCGAAGCTGCCAGGCGGGACGCCATTCTGTGTCAGGCTACTGAGCTGGTACTGAGAGCCGGCAAATTGGGTCACCCCATTGGTCTGGCCATAATTGCCCAGGCTTACCTGGATGGATTGTGCGCCGGACCCGAAATCGGTGACGAAGCTGAGGGAGGCGGCACGGTTGGCGCTGTAGCCTGGCGCGGAGACGGAGCCGGTCGTTGTCCCGATGCCGCCTATCGTGCCGGGCAAAACGGGATTGCCGCTGGCGGCACCGAATTGCACATCGGCCGAACCGACCGCGGCGTTGGAGACGTCGTCCGGCGAATTGATGCCGACGGTCCAGTCGCCATTTGAGTTCTGGGTCCAGTTGAGGGTTACCGGGTGTACCGTGCCCAGACTGTCATAGACATTGATCTGGGAGGAAATCGGTGTGGTTGCCGCCGGTGTGGCGGGCAGGTTGGCGGCGAGTGCCACCTGGCTGGTAGCGATCGGGCTGAAGGTCGTCTGGGTCACCTGTATCGGCGATATTGTATTCTGGTTGGCGACGCCGGTGGAGGGATTAACCGCCCAGCCGTTTAGGAATCCGGATGAGCTGTTTACCAGGAAGCCATCCTTGTCCATCTGGAAGTCGCCGGTGCGTGTGTAGAATTGCTGCGCGCTGAAGGTCGGTTGACCGTTGGTCGTGCCGTTCTGCTCGCTGATTGGAAAGAACCCCTGGCCAGCGATCGCCAGGGCGGTGGTATTCGTCGACGCGGTGATCGTTCCCTGCACGTTGTTCGCATAATCGGGACGGGTGACCACCGAGCCTGAATCGTTCACGGCCGCCGTGCTGTTGGTGAGGTAATCTATGAAACTTGTATTAACCTCTTTGTAGCCGACGGTTTGGCTGTTGGCGACATTGTCGCTGATGTTGCTGAAAGCGCTCGACTGTGCGGTCAAGCCGCTTATCGCGGTGCTCATGGCGCCGAACAGGGACATCTGGCTCTCTCCTGCAAGCCTTGCAATGGCAAGGCGCTGACTTGTTGGGAAGGGAAAAGCAGAAAGCGTGCCAGGGGTGTCTTGTCCGAAATTCGGCTTTGTACATGCAATATCCTAGGAAAGTGGCGCTGGAACCCGGCACGATTACGGCCGGGCGGCAATGCCGGCCGGGCATTATTTGCCGCGTAACGCTACCAGGAGCGCTCAAGATTGGAACTGTCGTGAGTTTCCATGTTGGCCCAGTAATTGCAGTTGAAATAGCTGCCAGAATTCCTCTTCCAAATATGTGCTTGTCAGCGACGAGTGGTGAATATGAACCCCACGATACCGAACCAACTGCTCGGAAGTGTGTCGCCGATACGCGGACAGCGCGGAAGTGTCCGCTTGAGCGGGGCTATCGGTGAAGGATCCGGTCTTGCCGGGGGGGATGACACGACCAAGGGCACTGGTAATTCTTTCCTTTCGACCCTTGGGGTAGCATTGGGGGCTGGACTGCGGGCGACCACTGGTGGTGACGCGGGAGCCGCGACACCAGAGGGCGGCCCCGGGTTGCAACCTGCGATCCTGCCGATGGAAATGCCAGCGCCCGCGACGTCGCAAACAGGCGTGCTGGACTTCACTGATGGGCCGCAGCAGCTTGTTCAACCGGGCCAGATTGCGGAAGCGAAGACGCTGGCAAACGTTAGAGTGCACAAAGGTCAGGATGGTTCGGAAACAACGGGTGAGGTGCCGGAAGGATTTGGGATGAGCGGCCACGATGGTCCTGCTGGCCAGCAAGCAGAGATTCAGCCCATCACCTTACCGCCGTTCTTATGCTCGGCAGGTAGGGAGGTAACGAAGTCCCATACTGGGGGCGCGGCAGACTTTCCAGAAATTCCCTCTGTAGGTCATCCAGAACTGACCACGCCGGCAGATCTCGCGCAGGCGCTGGACGACGCGCCGCTATCGTCGACGCAGGCGGTACTGCCCGCGCCCGCCATCCAGACGGCCGGCCCGTCGCCGGCACTACGCGCGTCGATTCCGTCGCCGAGCATTGGAGGCCGGCTAAGAGCCGAGCCCTTCGCTGATACGACGGTTGCACCATCGGGCCCATCCTCTTTGGTGACCACACCAGATATTGGCTGGGCCCAGGCAAACGATGCTATGGCTATCCCGGCGCCGGCGTCCCGGACACGTGAGATGGCGCCAGCCTCCACAATGGTGCAAGGTTTAGCGTCCCCTTCCCTTTATCCGCAGATCTCACCAGCGTTGGTCTCGCTCGCGGCAGGATCTGCGGGGACACAGCGCTTGACGCTTCGCCTGGATCCGGTCGAACTCGGTCTTGTGGAGATCCGCATCGAGCGGATTCCGAACGCACCACCCGAGGTCAGCATTACCGCCAACCGGCCGGAAACGCTGCTACTGTTGCAGCGTGACCACCACCAATTGCAAAAAGCATTGGATCAGGCAGGCATCCCTGCGGAGGGCCGGCTTGTGACTTTCCAGTCGGGGACGCTGCATCTGGGTGCCATGGGTTCAAAACTGGAAGGCCAATCGGTAGCAGGCCAACCGCACACGGGCCAATCTCCCTCTGACAAACTTCTCTCCGGTCAGACGTTCGATCCAGGATCGGATGCGGATGGATCGCGGCGTGGATGGTTTCCGCGGGATGGCGGGTGTGCCGAGGCCGAGCCGTCGGACACGGGCAAAGTCGCAGATGACGGCGGGTCTGCAACGGCTGCGCTCTTGATGATCGGTTCGCGTTGGCTGCGAGCCGGCATGGACATTGTTGCCTGAACCAGAAAGGAATTTGACCGATGAGCATCGCCTCCGTCGCTACCCAACAAGCCGGTCAGCAAACCGGCTCGGCATCCGCGGCGACCACGTCGAATGTCGCCGCATCGGCGAGCGGGTCCGATCCAGGCAAGGCTCTGGCCACATTGTCGGGCAATTTCCAGAATTTTCTGCAGATGCTGATGACTCAGCTAAAGAACCAGGACCCGACAAGCCCGATGGATACTAATCAGTTCACGACCGAACTGGTGCAGTTCTCCAGTGTTGAGCAGCAAATAAGTACGAATTCCAATCTGGCCCAGCTGATCCAACTTACACAGGGTGACACGATCATTCAGTCGTCTTCGCTGTTGGGTAAGGGGGTTGCCGTGCAATCCGCGAGTTTGCCGTTGCAGAATGGGACCGGAGCGGTGCAGTTCACAGCAGCTGCGGGGCAGAAAATTGTCGTCAATGTCAGTGACAGCAAAGGGGCATTGCAGAAGACCACACAGTTCGCCGCCGTACAGGGGACGAATAATTGGATCTGGGATGGGACCAATAATGTGGGCAACCCGCTGCCGGATGGCGTGTATCAGGTTGCGGTAGTGACTGCGGGCGGGGGTTCAGCCGGGACCGCGGTGCCGTTTAGCGTGGTCGGTACCGCTACAGGGGTCAAGGTGCAGAATAATGCGGTACAGTTGCAGCTTGGCGGGGTTACGGTCCCGTTTTCGTCGATCCTATCGGTTGGTGCGTCAACCGGTGGCTCTTCAACTTTCGGCAAGTGACCCCGTCCGAGATTTCTCCGGCCGCGAAAGGGAGGTTTGGGGAATCCTGCAGGCGTTAATCGGCAGGTAAGCGGGAAGCGGCAAGTTCGTTGGCATGGCAGAAGGCCAGGCAGCCAAGGATCAGGCCGCACATGCGGTATAACGTTTACATCGAACCGGACGATCTGCGATGAAGGCCCTGATAGAGGGGCTGAAGGCGCTGGGTCCAGCGCGTCTACTGGCGATGGGGGCGGTGGCCTTAGGGATGCTTGGTTTGCTGGCCGTGCTGGTAATGCGCGGAGGCAGCGAACGGATGGCATTGCTGTACGGTGATCTGGATTTGCGTGAATCCGGGCAGGTGGTGGAGCGTCTTGCTCGCCAGAAGATCCCCTACCGCGTGATGGGCCAAGGAAGCGAGATCCTGGTGCCTGCAGAGCAGGTGGCGCAGGCTCGGCTGATGCTGGCCAAGGACGGACTGCCCTCTGGCGGTTCCATCGGTTATGAGCTCTTCGATCGCGGTGACGGTCTGGGCGCAACGGAGTTTCAGCAAAAAATTAATGAAACACGTGCGCTGGAAGGTGAACTGGTGCGCAGTATTCGGGTGATGAACGGGGTACGAGGTGCTCGGGTTCATCTGGTATTGCCGAAGCGCGAGCCGTTTGCGCGGGAGCGTCAGGATGCGCAGGCCAGCGTGTTGCTAACGATGGCTGGAGCCCAGCGGCTGGATCGGGGGGGCGTGCAGGCGATCGTTAATCTGGTTGCCGCCGCAGTGCCGGGACTGAAGCCGAAGAATATTTCCGTCGTCGATTCACGTGGAGATGTGTTGGCGCGTGCCGGAGAGCCGTCTGCCGGCATGGGTTCAGCGATGTCGACCGAAGAATTGCGACGCGCCACCGAACTTCGCCTTTCCCATGCAGTCGAGGAGATGCTCGAGCGCAGTCTTGGGCCTGGACGGGTGCGGGCGGAGGCGTCTGTGCGGATGAGCTTCGATCGGGTGAACGAAACCCAGGAGAGGTTTGATCCGGATGGTCAGGTGACCCGAAGCCAGCAGAGCGTTACCGATACCAATAAGACGACGGAAGCCAGCAGCACGACCTCCGTGCAGAACAATTTGCCGAATGCGGATGCTGGTGGCGGAACTGCGGGATCACAGCAGGCCCGGCAGGAGGAAACAACCAACTATGAGATCGGTCGGACGGTTCGCACGCTCATTCGGGAGCAGCCGCAGATAGAGCGGATCAGTTTGGCCGTGATGGTGGACGGCGTGATGACAGCCACCGCTGATGGCAAGGCCTCTTGGCAGCCTCGGCAGGAGGCGGAGCTTACGAACATAACGGGCTTGGTGAAGAGCGCGATCGGCTTTGATGAACGTCGCGGAGACCATGTCGACATCGTCAGCATGCGGTTTGTGTCCGAGGATCCTGGACTTTCTGCGGAACGGCCGGGGCTGTTTGGATTGCCGATCGAGAAGGCAGATCTCCTACGTTTGGCTGAGACGGCCTTGTTAGGGGTGATTTCGGTACTGGCATTGCTGCTGGTGTTGCGGCCGATGGTGCTGCGGCTGACGATGCTGCCGCAGGGATTGGTAGGCATGGCGGGCGCAGGAGCGCCAGGTGGCACTGGCGCGCTGGCTCTATCGGGGGGCGCAGGAGCAGGTGTGCCGGGCTCGATGGGGGGATTGACCCAATTGGCAGGAGGCGCGCCGCTGGCATTGCCGGGTGCCGCGCCGATACCGATGCTGGAAGATGAGAGCATGGTGAACATTGCCCAGATCGAAGGGCAGATGCGTGCATCCTCGCTGCGCCGGATTTCAGACCTTGTGGATAAACATCCGGAAGAAACCTTGTCGATCATGCGTGGTTGGATCGCCCAGGAAGCTGGAGCATGAGGATGCGAGGCGCGATGGGTAGTCGGCACGTATCGAGGGCAGTCGGATGATGATGGTGGAGGAGTATCGTTCGCTCACCGGAGCCCAGAAGGCGGCGATTCTGATGATGGCGCTGGGGGAGGAGCCCTGTGCGCGATTGTTTGCGCTGATGCATGAAGACGAGATCAAAGAAATTCCTGTTTACGCACTTTTCTCAGCCAGTTTTCTTGACTGATCGTTGTCCCGCTCAAACATAAATATCGGCCAGCTTGAGCAACCGGTATGGCATGGGCGTGGTGCGGACGCCTGCCCAGAGAAGCCGCGGCATCATAG
>CAINEA010000039.1 GCA_903847525.1 uncultured Acetobacteraceae bacterium
CTTCGCCGGACGGCGCGCCCGCATCGGAACCAGATTGGGAATCGGGCGGCGGCAACGACATGGGAAGCTTGACTCATGCCGCGACTCGCGTGTCAACCGTCGATCAGCGATCGACTACCTGGGCAGTTACAGTATATGAATATTTACCGTTGCCAAATGACGCTGAGCGGTTAGAATTATAACGGTAGATGCATCTATTGCAATCTGCTGAATGAATTGTAACACGTATAGGAGTTCCCTATGGCTTTATCGTATCAGAAATCTGCGACAATCGCCCTATCGGCACTTAGCCTGTGTCTCGGCGTGACCGGTTCGGCCCAGGCAGGGTTCCTACCGGGAGTACAGAACCTCGACTTTACCCAGTACACCGGTAGCGCCCCTAAAGACTACTTCACAAACGTCAATCCGGTCGGTTGGGTTGGCGGTGGCGGCCTTATCTTTATCGCCACAAATCAGGTCGGTCACCGGGCAACCGACGGCTATCTCGACACCTACGGCAATCCATCTGCTCTGCCGGGCAACTATGTCATGGCCGATGGCAACCCTGATTACGAGGGCAGCTTCAGCCAGATGATTACTGGCCTTAACCCCGGTGAGACCTACACCCTTAGCTTCTATCAGGGCGCAAGCCAGCAAGCTGGATTTGCAAACGGACTGGCGACAACGATGCAATGGATCGTGTCGCTGGGCGATGATCCGCTCAGCCTCTGCAATAATTGCGGTCCGGTAGATCCCGTGTACGGACAGACCAGCACCTATTATAATACCGACCCATTGGCATCGATCTCTCCATCCCAGGAAATGATCACACCTGCTGGTGGTACAACGGACTGGCAGTACGTATCTGTTAGCTTAACAGCACACAGCACGTCCGCGCTTTTAAGTTTCCTTGCCTGGGGCGACCGGGGCAGCACGATTAACCTTCCGCCCATCGCGTTCTTGTCCAACACCAACTCACCCCCTAACCTGGTCCCTGAGCCCGCGTCTCTGACGGTTCTCGGTTTTGGCTTGTTGGGACTCGCGGTCGGCGTTCGCCGCCGCGCCAAGCGCTCCAACCAAGTCTAACGGCCTGATGACCGCCGTGACCGGGCAGGATAATTTCTTGCCCGGGCACGGCGGTTCATTTATTTGAGAGGCAGATTAGCAGGGGATCTTTATGCCGTCTTTTCTATATCATCCTCAAATATTGGCCTTTTTTCACACCGCCATGTGGCTAGCGTCGTGGCTAATACTGGTCACTATTGTCTTCATGCCGCTGGAGCAACTGTTCGCAGCAAAGCAACGCAAGTTCTTTTCCAAGACGCTGTTAAGCGATATCGGCTATTACTTCATCAGCGGCCTGATACCCAGCTTGCTGTTTACGCCACTGCTGTTGCTGATCGCCTATGGCGCGCATGCCGTGGTTCCATACAGCGTGTATGCGACGATAGCGGCCTGGCCACTTTGGGTGCGCGTGCTGGCAACTCTGTTCGTCGGCGAAATCGGCTTCTACTGGGGCCATCGCTGGGCGCACGAAATTCCCTTTCTGTGGCGCTTCCATTCGGTTCACCATCACCCGAAGGAAATCTACTTTCTGATCAGCGCCCGGGCCCATCCGTTCGACAATGCGTTCATCCGTCTATGCGGCTTGATTCCGATCACGGTGCTCGGCATTGCCACCCCGCTTTCCCGCGACGGCGGCACGGTATCCGCGCTGCTGGTGCTGATCCTGACCATGTGGGGCTTTCTGATCCACGCCAATTTGCGCTGGAGGTTCGGTCCGCTCGAGTGGCTGGTTGCCCTGCCCGCTTTCCATCACTGGCATCACACCCTGCAAGAACCGCGGGACCGCAACTATGCGTCCATGCTGCCTTGCATGGACTGGATCTTCGGCACCTTCTATCTGCCGCGCACGGAATGGCCGACCGCCTATGGCATCGACACGACACTACCCGAATCCATCAGCGGCCAGTTGATCCATCCGTTCCTGCCGCATCCCGCACAGACCGGTTCACCGGAGACGACCAGACTGCCGGAACCCGTCGCAGCCGATCGATAACAGCCGCGGTCAGCCGCCCTGCCGGTCCAGATAGGCCAGCAGGGCCGCCCGGAACATTCCGAGGCTTTTGTACTTGTGGATCGGATCGGGCAATTCCCGCACGGCCCGCGCCAGGGTGGCCGCCACTTCCGCCCGTGCGGTGATTTTTGCCAACGGATACACATGTACGCGAATGGTGAACAGCACCGCCAGGCTGCGTGGCAGCCGTCGCAGGGTCTGGCGCTCAACCCGCAGGAACAGAGTCTCCCCGGCATTCTCCGCGGTGATCGCTTGGTTCACGCCTTCCCGGTATTTGCCGCCGGTTTGAAACAGCGCCGGATCATCCAGCACCGACCAGTTCAGCCGCGCGGCGATGTGTCCGATCTTCACCCGATCCATGAACCGATCGACCGGACCCGAAAGCCGCTCGGCATAGAGCGGAACCGGCCCGTGCACGGCAGCCAGAGGGCGGCCGATTTTCTCCGCCAGCCGCCAGCGACTCGGGAAACACAGCATTGCGGCCGTCAGCAGCGGCCCCTCGTCGCCAGGCTGGATCAGGCACAGATCTTCCTGAACCAGCCGTCCGGCGAGTTCCAGCGGATCGCAAGGCGGCGCCGCAAGGTTCCAATCCTCGCCCGTCAATCGGTTCTGCAGCATGGTGCCGTCTTGGCGAAACCAGTCCGGGTAGCGCACTGGAAGATGTCCGGTCAGCACTTCCAGCACTTCCCGCCGCGCATCGTCGGATGTCGGCAACGCCGCGAACACGTCGCCATGCCGATCCGCCAACAGCGCGCGGCGTTCCGCCATCTCGGCATCATAGAGATCGTCAAGCTCGATCCAGTCCGCCACCGGGCTCGAGGTCAGCCCCATCGCCATGCGAAACGGGCCAGCCTCGAACGGCAGGTGGATCGTCCGCAGATCACGCCCTTGCCGCGCAGATCGGCCAGCACGCACCAATGGGCGGGAGAAGGCCGCGCTAGCCCCGTTCCCGCAGGAACCTGCCGAAGGCCTTCAGTGTTACGTCCGATACATGGTGCTCGA
>CAINEA010000040.1 GCA_903847525.1 uncultured Acetobacteraceae bacterium
ATCAACGTGTAGCTACTCGGCTCGGGCACGTCGTAATGATAGAGCGTGACATTCAGTTTTGGGTCGGACACGTTCTGACCTGAATTGTTGGGATCGTTGATCACCAGCACATTCACCACCGGGCCGTTGGTACCCGGCGTAACCGACAGGCCTTCGACTTCCTGGTTGTAGTTCTGCTTGACCGTGAACAACGTCTCTACTGTGCCGTCGAGCAGGCTGGTGCGATAGACCGACTTCGTTGCATCGTTCGCCGCCATGTAGATCCAGTCGCCAAATACCTTCCCGCCCTGGACCTGGTCGAGCGACTGGCTTAGCGGCAGATAGTTGACGAACGACCAATCGGACAATTGATAGATCGCCAGTTCGGTTGCGTGGTTGTAGGCCATGCCATACGCCAGGCCCCTTGTCGCATCGACCGCGAACCAACTGGCGATGTCGAGTGTGCCGTGCGGCGGATTGAGCGTGTAGTAGGTGCCGGTATAGGTCAGATTATTAGCGTTATAGAGCGCCACAGCCGGAGTGTTGTAATGTGACGCTGATGAATCAAGGCTCGCGTAGATGATGCCGCCGGCATAGTCGATGTCGCCGATATGGTTGTAGCCCTGCAGGATCAACGATGTCGGAATTCCAGGCGAGAAAGGTGCATAGGACGAGTTCTTCGTGATCACAGTGTAAGAAGAGTCTGTCTTTTCCAGACCGTACTGCCAGGAGAAATACCAGTTGGTGCCGTCGGTAGTCATACCCTGCGAACGGTATATGCCGTCCTGGACGTGAAAGACGTCGACGCCGATCTGGGTCCATCCCAAATTCGCGGCATCGGCGGCTGGCTGACTTGCCAGTAGCAACAGGGTACAAGTTATGGCGGTTCGGCATGTCGTGCGTGCAATGAGGCTTTGCTTCATATCTTGGGAAACTTTCTTCGCGCCAGCCTGATGCGGCCAACGCAAGGGTCAAACGCGCGTTATTGCGCGTGCCTTTGTACCAGATGGTATTCGGACACATCCATCCGATTACAATGTAATATCCATGATATTTTGGCGGCAGCGCTGCTCGCCGTGTCATTCGGGCTTGAGGGTTCTCTGCCAGAATCAGAGCAGTTATTGGCAGTGCGACCGGCATGCACGCAAACGGCGTCACATTTGGTGGTAGTTGATCGTCATTTCCGTGGTGGTTGGGCAGGACTGGCAAGCATGGTGGCGAGCTTCCCGTCATGGCCGGGTAGGGTTTCAATGGCTTCCAACGGGGCAGAGACAGGATGGGTGCTCGCGGCCCATGCGATCGTGCCAGTGGTCCAACAGAGTGCGGTCGGCCACTTCCTGCCAGTGCCGTTCCAGGTGCTGGAACGAGAAATTGACGATCAGGGATTTCGCTCAACCGCTTCCAGCAGCGCCAGATCGTAGTCCCTCAGGGTGCAAACGATCTGGCGCCACGGCCTGTCGGCATACGGGCCGCTTCAGAGCGGCCCGAGTTTCCCGAGTTCCGTCGCCTTGATCTGCAGGGCTAGGTATTTCGAGTTGATGCGGCACTGGGCGAGTCCGCCGGCGATGAACCACAAGCCTTCCTGCGGCGTGCGCCGGAACATGTTGTTCAACTCACCGTCCTCGCCGATGCCCCAGACCGGGCCAATGCGTTCCACCATCTCCTCGCCGAGTGCGCGGCGGACGAGTTCCATCTGCGGATAGTAGCCGGTGGCGAGGACGAGGAGATCGGCCGGCAGGGTCGACCCGTCCTTCAGCAGAATGCCGTGGGCGGTGAAGCGCTCGATCCGGTCATACTGTAGCAGGCCGATCTCGCCCTTGATCATGAGGTCCGAGCTGCCCGCATCCAGATTGTAGCCGCCGCCGCGGCGGAAGTATTTCATCTGGTGGCCGGTTTCGTCCTCGCCGATATCGTGCTTGAAGCCTATGCCCTTGAGGCCCTGGATCATGTTCTTGTCGAGCTCCAGCATGCGCTGGGTAACGGCCTTGTAGGCCTTGATGATCAGGGGCGGCGTCGCGGCCGAGACGATCAGGTCGCAATCCTCGAGCGCGCCACCCTCGTCCCAGATCGCTTCGTTGAGCCGCGCACTCGGATCGATCGACACGACGGTGGTGGAGCCGCGCTGGATCAGCGTGGTGTGCACGCCATGGCTGTGCAGATCGAGCGCGATGTCGTTGGCGCTGCTGCCGGTGCCGAGGATGAACGCGTTCTTCCCCTCCCAGCCCGCACCGCTGTCGAACCCCTCTGAGTGGAGGATCTCGCCCTTGAAATCCTGCAGGCCCGGAACGTCCGGGACCATCGGATAGGAGCTGACGCCGTTGGCGAACACGAGATGGCGGGGCCGCACGACGCGCTCGGTTCCATCGGACCCCTTCAGCCGGGCGGTCCAGCACTTGGCCGTCTCGTCCCAGGTCGCGCCGACAAACTCGGTGTCCGTCCAGCAATTGATCTCCATGGCGTCCGCGTAGAACTCGAACCAGTTCCCGAGCATCCCCTTCGGGATGTATTTCGGCCAGGTAGGCGGGAATTCCATGTACGGCAGGTGGTTGAGGTGGATCGAGTTGTGCAGCGCCAGGGAGTGGTAGCGCTTGCGCCAGCTGTCGCCGATGTGAGGCCATTTCTCGACGACGAGCGTGTCGACGCCGAGCTGGTTCAGCCGGGCCGCGATCGAGAGGCCCGCCTGGGCGCCGCCGATAACCAGGACCGTCGGCTCGCGATCGGCATAGGCCACGGCCTTGCGTCGCACGTCTTCCCAGTTGTCGCCGCCGAAGTTTCGCGAATAGGCGGTCCCGGTCGGCCGGTTGGCGCCGATCATCTCCTCGTGGCCGTCCAGCGATTCCAACGTCGTGGACAGCAGCCACGCCTTCATCTCGCCGCCGTGGGCAGGCGACAGGCGCAGGATGCCGGCGCCCTGACCGTCCGTGGTCTTGAACTCGTAGATCGCCTCGACGCTGTCGATCCCCAGGCGCTTGACGTTGCGCGGCGGCTTGCGGCCCGCGGGCAGATGAAATCCGTGCGCTCCGATGCGCTCCTGTCCCGCCGCGAGGTGGGCCGCGACGCTGTCGCGGCCTTGCGCTGATGACAGGTTCCACGTGAAGGCCAGGATGTCGCGCCAATGGCAGTCCTCATGGAACAGGGCGCCGATCCGCGCCACGTCCCGGGAGGCCAGCGCCGTCTCGATGGCCGCGAGCCAGGATTCGGCGGCCTGCCGCGCCTGTTCCGCGGCTGAGTGTTCCAGGAAGGATTGATCCAGATCGTTCATCTCGGTCCGCTCCGCGCATTATGGGTCCCAAAGGACGTTGCTTGCGGAATTATGTACAGGCAATTGGCTCGATGTCCATGCTGTAGCCCGCTAGGGGGTGAATGCGGTTTCTTCGGATACGTCCACGTCGGATGGCCGACTGTTCTATACGTGATCGTAATCGATCAATACCGTATCCGTGACCGGCCGCGACTGGCAGGTCAGCACATACCCCGCCTCCGTCTCCCAGGGTTCCAGGGAGAAGTTCACCGCCATCTCCACTTTGCCCTCCAGCACCTTGGCGCGGCAGGTGCAGCACATGCCGCCCTTGCAGGAGTAGGGCAGGTTCAGGCCGGCGCGGATGGCGGCGTCGATGATGGCTTCGCCGTCGGCGACCGGGATGGTGGTGCTTGTGCCCTCGTGGATGATCGTGGCGAGTGCCCTTGGGGGTTCGTTCGGCCGTACGGTCAGCGGGCGGCGGCTTGTTTGAGGGGAAGGGGTGAAGCGTTCGACGTGGATGCGTTCGCGGGGCAGGCCGAGGTCCAGCAAAGCGGGTTCCAGGCCCTCGATCATGCCGAGCGGGCCGCAGATCAGCGCCTGGTCGATCGTCTCTGGCGGTAACAGCGCCGGCAGCAGGGTGCGCAGCTTTTCGGGATCCAGGCGGCCGTTCAGGGCGGGGATGTCCTGCTGTTCGCGCGACAGCACGTGGAAGACCGACAGGCGGGCAAGGTGACGGTCTTTCAAATCTTCCAGTTGCTCCCGAAACAGGATGCTCGGGGTCCTGCGGTTGCCGAAGAACAGAACGACCCGGCTGGCGGATTCGTGCGTCAGGATGGTTTTCATGATCGACAGGATCGGGGTGATGCCGGAACCGGCGGCGAACATCGCCACGGTGCGCGCTCCGGATGCCGCGGGAACACCGAATCGGCCCATCGGGGTCATGACCTGCACCGCATCACCGCGGCGCAGCGTGTCGTTGACCCAGTTGGAGAACACGCCGCCTTCCACCCGCTTGACCGCCACGCGCAGTTCGCTGTCATCGAGGCCCGAGCAGATCGAGTAGGAGCGGCGGAGATCCTCGCCGTCGATCGTCGCGCGCAGGGTCAGGTATTGGCCGGGAGTGAAGCGGTAGGCTTCCCGCAGGTCCGGCGGTACGGCGAAGGCGATCGAGACCGCATCCGGCGTTTCCTGGCGGAGATCGGCGATAGTAAGGGCGTGAAACTCGGGCTGGGTCATGGCTAAATCCGGTTGGGCGTGGTTCCGGTTGGGCGTGCTTCCGGGCAGGGGCTGTGGTCGAGGTATGATCGACACGGGGCGCCGGGTCCAGTTCCCGAGCCGACCCGGCAGGTCCTGCCGCCCTGTCGTGTCCGATCGGCCGAAGATGCCGGCCGTCGCAGGAAGGCGCCGGGCTGCCCTGGAAGCGATTTCAATGGCTTGCGCCGTGGCATCGTAACCGGGGCAAAACCCCGGGCGGTCGCGTAATCAGGCAGGCTGCGCGCGCACTCGAACCAGCTCGCCGAGCGGTAGGATGGCGAGACTTCCTGCAACATCGAGCCGGTCGCCGAGGTAGTTCCAGAAGCTGACGCCGA
>CAINEA010000041.1 GCA_903847525.1 uncultured Acetobacteraceae bacterium
CAGTCCTTGAGTCGTTTATATTCTGTAGTTTCCATCCATATAGTGTCTCATGGATGGGTAGTTTGTCAAGCAAAATCAATGGACTGATTTTATCCACACCTAAGTCGAACAGCGCAAAATTCTTTGGTACGACGGCCTCGGCATGTCGCTCTATGCCAAGCGGTTGGAACGCGGACGTTTTATTTGGCCGTCGCCGGCGGATGGTTGCGTGTCGATTTCCGCCTCCCAGCTCGGTTATATACTGGACGGAATTGATTGGCGAAATCCACAACGGACATGGCGGCCAGAGGCCGCCGGGTAAGGCAAATAAAGCCCCGTCTCTGTTGAAAACCAGTACCCAAGCTCTGCCGAATATGATTCAATATCGGCTATGACGCTTGAGCCCAGTCCCGTCCCGGATGACATCGACGCGCTGCGCGCCGCGCTCTCGGCAGAGCAGGAGGCCCGGCACGCGGCGGAAGCACGGGTGGCGGGTGCCGGGGCGGTCATTGCACAGCTGAAGCTGCTGATCGCCAAATACCAGCGCGACCGTTTCGGCCCGACCTCCGAGCGCAGCCGGGGGCTGCTCGATCAACTGGAGTTTCAGCTCGAAGAATTGGAGACAAACGCTGCCGAGGCCGATGCTAGGCAGTCTGAGACTGCCGACACCGTTCGCAGCTTCACCCGTGCCAAACCGGTACGCGCACCTTTGCCGGCGCATCTGCCGCGCGAGCGCGTGGTGATTCCGGATCCGACAGCCTGTCCTTGTTGCAATGGGAAATTGGTTAAGCTTGGCGAAACCATTACGCAACCGCCGGCGCCGTTTCACCCGATCGCACGCGGCCGTGCCGGGCCCAACCTGCTGGCAATGATCCTGGAATCCAAATTCGGGCAAGGTCTGCCGCTCAACCGGCAGAGCGAAACCTACGCCCGCGAGGGCATCTATCTGGATGTTTCCACCCTGGCCGATTGGGTCGGTGCCTGCACGGTCACGCTGGCACCTTTGGTGGCGATGATCCAAGCCCATGTGCTGGCAGGCGAACGCATTCACGGCGACGACACCACGGTGCAGGTTCTGGCCAAAATCAAGACGATCATCGGCCATCTGTGGACCTATGTTCGTGACGACCGGCCGTTTGGGGGCCCAGCACCGCCCGCGGCGGTGTTCTATTACTCCCGCGATCGGGAGGGCGTGCATCCGCAGCAACATCTGGCAGCCTATGCCGCCATTCTGCAGGCCGACGCCTATGGTGGATTTGGCAAGCTCTACGAGGCCAAACGCCAACCCGGCCCGATCACCGAAGCTGCGTGTTGGGTGCATGGGCGGCGGAAGTTCTATGTGCTGGCTGACCTCGCTCATAACGCTCGGCGCAAAGCGCAGGGCAAGACCACGGCGGCCATTTCACCGTTGGCGCTTGAAGCTGTGCGCCGCATCGATGCCCTGTTTGATATCGAACGCGAGATCAACGGCAAACCCGCGACAGAGCGTCTGGCCACCCGCCAGCAACGGAGTTCCACTCTGGTCGCCGAGTTGGAGGTCTGGATGCGCGGTGAGCGCGCCGCAAATATCTACACGCTGATCATCACCGCCAAACTGAACGATATTGATCCGCGTGCCTGGCTTGCGGACGTCCTCGCCCGGATTGCGGATCATCCCGCATCAAAACTTGACGAGTTGCTGCCATGGAACTGGGCGCGGGAAAGGGAACGACATACCCTGGCGGCATGATCGCCAACAGAATTGCCCGTCTCCAGGTCACGCTCGACGACGTCAAACCTTTGGTCAGACGCAGGATCAACGTTCCGCTGACAATCCGGCTCGATCGTCTGCACCTAGTGTTCCAGGCCGCCATGGGATGGACCAATAGCCATCTCTACGAGATCCGAGCGCGAGACGTGGGATGGGGCTTGCCCGATCCTGATTGGGGCGACGGGCCGCTCGATGCCCGCAAGACTCGCCTCATCGATGTCCTCGAGGACGTTGGGGTGAAAACGCTGAAGTATCTCTATGACTTCGGCGATGGTTGGGAACACACGGTCAAACTTCAGCGGATCACGACCGCGATACCCGGGGCAGAATACCCTCTCCTGATTGACGCTGTCGGACGCTTCCCACCAGAGGACGTTGGAGGTCCGTGGGGTTACGCCGAATTCGTTGAAGCCATAATCGACCCGAAGCACGAGCGTCATTTCGAATGCGTGGAGTGGATCGGTCATCCGTTCGACCCCAACTCGGTCAACGCCGACAGGCTTGCTCAGGATATTGCGAAACTCGCCAGAAAGTGGACACGCATACCAGCTCTCAAACGAAAAAAGTTAGCCTAACCGCGGCACTCGCCGGATGGATACGGATCGCCCAGTCCTCACTCCAGTCGAACTGGAAGGCTTCTCCCGGCTGGAAAACCAAAGGCACGAAAACGCCACGGCCACTGGTTTGCTGCGCGCGCTGACGATCGATCTTCCACTCGCGAACAAACGCGGCCACACGCCCATACGAACCCTCGTAGCCGAGAATGACGAGGTCGGCGTGCAATTGCTTGACGGTGCGCTTCTGCTTGCGGGACTTGCCGGCCTCGACCTTCAGCCAGTGGGACAGCTTATCTACGAACGGGTCCAACTTGCTCGGCCGCTCGGGCACAATGAATTTCGGCTCCACCGTGCGGGACCGGAGGTATTTGCGGATGGTATTCCGCGACAGCCCGGTCCGTCGGGATATCGACCGGATCGATAAACGATCCCGAAGCGCCCAGCGCCGGATCACGCTCAACAACGCCATGTCGGTCACTCCATATACCCCCGCTGTTCGCAGCAGGAGGAGGTTCAAACATGGGTCAATTCCCAGTGGAAAATTCCAACCCTACTGGGTCAGATCTCAGTGGAAATCAACAAGCTGTATGCATTTCGAGCCGCCGGCCATTGTGATCAAGCCAGTCAACGTGGATTAATGGAGACGGACTTCAGCCGCCAACTTGCACGGTGCCCCCAATCCCGGCGATAGAGTACTCTGGGCGATCTGTTGACCGCGGCACCCTTTGACATCCGTCCATCGCACCCGCCACCCCAGGGAAGTCTCCATGACAAACTCAAATCCAGTCCTTATCGACCGCCATCCAGGCCGATCGGCCCAGAGTATCGGCCTCGCGCATGCGCTTGGCACCGATCCGGCTCTGATTCATCAGCCGTCGGTCGGCGTGGTTGGAACGAAGGGCGACAGCCAGTGCTACCTCGGCGTGATGGCGAAGGTCGACGCGATCCACGCCGCGCTCCGGAACCGCATCGGCCAGGGGCCCAATCAGCTCAGGCTGCGCCTTGTTCAGCCCGAGTACACGATCGCCACATCGGATGGAATCCGCAATGGGACGCGTGAGATGCGCTACTCGCTGATCGGCCGTGAGGTCACGCATGATGCGCTGTGCGAGCATCTGGAAGCCAGCGGCCTGGCCGGCACGATCGCGGTCGTCGCCTGCGACAAGCCCCCCGTCGGCACGCTCGCCGCGCTACTGGAGCACAATCAACCGGCGATCATCATGTCGGACGGTCCCATCCACCCTGGGATCGACCCAAACACCGGCGAACCCCTGGACATCGTCAGCGCCTATCAGGTCGCTGGGCATGCCGATCCCGCCTATCGGCATCACATCGCCTGTCATGCCTGCCCCGGCATCGGAAGCTGCGGCGGTATGTTCACCTACAACACGATGCAAACCTTCATTGGCGTTGTCGGCATGCAGCCGCTGCATATGGTCGCGCCAGCGTCCGACGATCCGCGCCGGGTCAACGAGTTCGCCGGGGAGTTGGTGGACTACCTCACCAACATGATGGCGACGGGCCTGAAGCCGCGCGACATCGTCAGGCGGGACTCAATCCGCAACGCGATGATCGTGGCGATGGCGATCGGTGGCTCGACCAATGTCACGCTGCACGCGCCCGAAATCGCCCGCGCCGCCGGCTACGCCGATTTCTGGAAGGACATCATGACGCCGGAGGAGTTCAACCACCTGTCGCGGGATGTCGTACCGGTGCTGACGGACGCGCGTCCCTACGGCAAGTACTCCATGGTCGACATCGACCGGGTCGGTGGCGTGCAGGTAATCGTGCGCGAACTCCTTGAGGCGGGCCTGCTCAACGGCGACATGCTGACCTGCACGGGAGAGACGCTTAGCGCCCAGGTGGCACGCCTCGGCGCCAAATCGGCGGATGGGAAGGTGATCCGGAGTGTGGCGACGCCCTACAAGCCAACTGGCGGCCTGCGCGTACTGGGCGGGAACCTGTCGCCGGACTTCTCGGCGATCTTGAAGCTCGCGGGCGTTGAGGGCGGCCTAGAAAACAATATTTTCCGAGGGAACGCGCGGGTGTTCGAGGGTGAGCAGGCCCTGCTCAACGCGCTCGACCAGACGCCGGAGACCTTCCAGAACAACGATATGATCATCGTGCGCTACGAAGGACCTAGCGGAGCGCCGGGCATGCCGGAAATGCTGGACCCAACCTCGCGCATAACCACGCTCTGCCGCGAGCGAGGCATCGTTGTGGGGTTGATGACCGATGCGCGCTTCTCCGGCGGATCGGTGGGCCTTGTCATTGGGCATGTGGGACCGGAAGCCGCGCTCGGCGGTCCGATCGCGTTCATTGAAAACCACGACGAGATCGTCGTCGATCTGAACACGAACACGCTGACCTGCTTAGCGCTGAACGATCCCGTCAGGCTGGCAAAGCGCAAGGCCGTTTGGGACCAAGAGGTGGCTACCAATGATGGCACGCATCCGAAATGTGGCGCCGCCGACACCCGCCTGCTGCATCGCGCGCGTCTCACGGCGGTCCCGGCCACTCGGGGCGGAGGCATGCACCCCAACCGGGAGGTCTGGGTCCGTGAACCGCGGATTGCAGAGCACTCGGCGTTCGTGCCCGTGAACAAATACCGGCCCGAGGCGAACCAAGCGTTCTGATCGCGAAGGACTGGCCACAATGTCATCTCTGCAGCGCCGGCATCTTCGCGGCGCCTGCCCGGGTCTCCCGGAGGCCCGCGTTGTTCGAGGATCTGTTGACCGAACGCGTTTGCAACTTATACCAGCCGGCCGTAAAGCTGACTCTTATACCAACCCTGGATGAGGGTGACTCTCTGGGGGGATTCCCAGTTGGTCTAAATTCTGACTCGATGTCCCGGGATTGCGATTCGCGGTCGGGCGTTGGGGGATGGTAAGCGTCGCGGCGCCGACGCGGCGGATTTGATTTGACCGGCTCGGTAAGTCTTTGGACTATGCGGCTAGTTCGGCGGGTTTGCTTGCGTTGGCTGCGGCCCAATTCCAGGGGAGCAGCTTGTACAATTCGTGGGTCTTGGTCCGCCCGGAGACGGTGCGTTCGAGCACATCGGTAAGCCAGGCCATCGGGTCGACCCCGTTCAGCTTGGCCGTTTGGATGAGGGTCATCGCCAATGCCCAGTGACGGGCCCCGCCATCGGAACCGGCGAACAACGCATTTTTGCGAATCAGGGTATGGGGTCTGATAGCTCGCTCGACCACGTTCGTGTCCATCTCGACCCGGCCGTCGTCGAGGAACACCACCAGACCAGGCCAATGTCGTATCGTATAGCGGATGGCTTTGGCCAGGTCGAAGAAAGCGGGCACCCGGCCTACTTGGACCTGTAACCAGTCATGCAGCGCCTCCACGATCGGTCGACTTCGCTGCTGACGTATTTCTCGACGATGCTCGGCAGGGTGGCCGCGGATCTCAGCCTCGATGATGTAGAGCTCGCGTATTTTCGCCAGCACCTCGGCCGCCAGTGGCGACTTGGTCGAGACAAAGAAGGTGTGGAAATACCGCCGCATGTGGACCCAGCAGAACGCCAGCGTCACCGAGGCGTCGGATCGATTTTCGGCAAGCCGTTTGAATCCATCGTAGCCGTCGACCTGCATTACGCCACGGAATTGGGCGAGATGGCCGGCTGGACGTTCGTTCTTGCGGTCCTCCGAATAGACGTAAGCCGCCATTGGGTGGCCCGGGCCGTTCCAGGGGCGGTCATCTACGGCGTAGCACCATAGCCGCCCTAACTTGGTTTGCCCGCGGCCGGGGTCGAGCACCGGCAACGTGGTGTCGTCGGCAAATACCTTGGGCGAGGCCAGCACGGTGCTGAGTACCAGCTCATAAAGCGGCATCAGCCACCAGCAGGCCCGGCCCACCCAGTTGGCCAAAGTCGAGCGATCCAGCGTGACGCCCTGGCGTGCCAGCATCTGTGCCTGCCGATACAGCGGCAGGGAGTCGCAGAACTTGCTGACCACCACATGGATGATCAGCGCCTCGGTCGGCATGCCGCCATCGACAGGACGATCGGGAGCGGTTGCCACGACGATCGTGTCCTCACAGACTCGGCAGGCGTAGCGGGGCCGGCGCGTAACCCGCACCCGCAGCTACGTCGGGATGATGTCCAACTGCTCGGTGCGCAGTTCTCCGATCGCCTGCAGGGCATTGCCGCAGCAGGGGCACGCGCTGTGTTCGACGTCGATCACCACCTCGTAGCGCAGCAGATGAGCCGGCAGCGCACCATGATTGCGGCTGGACTGATCGGGGCGGGGTCTGCGCGGCAGGCCAGTCACTGGCGCCGCGGCATCCTGGGCCGCCTGGTTGGCAGCGATGGTCTGCTCCAGATCCTCCAGCCCGAATTGCAGCTGGTCCGCACTCAGCTGCTCGGACCGGCGGCCAAACTGGTGGCGTGTCAGGCGTTGGATCAGCAGCCGCAGTTTATCGTTCTCAGCGTGCAACTCGCTTTGCTGCAGCAGCACCGTCCGCAGCATCTGCTGCAGTAGCGCGGCGTCGTCCGGCAGGGCCGTTGAGATCGATCTGCACAGCCGAGATTATGGACGTTCGCGCCGCGTCGAGGCCAGAGCTTTTAGGTAAGATACGTAACTTTTAGCCAGCTAATTCCGGCCGTCGGACAGGAACCGGCGCACGCCATTCACATCCGTCGAGTAGGGCGGCAAGTTGGGGTGCCGAGAGCGCAATCCGGCCGTCCGAGGTTGCGGAAGGCCAGATAAACTGTCCATGATCCAAACGTTTGGTCAGCATGCAAAGCCCAACCCCATCGTGCCAAATCAATTCCTGTTTACGCACTTTTCTCAGCCAGTTTTCTTGACTGATCGTTGTCCCGCTCAAACATAAATATCGGCCAGCTTGAGCAACCGGTATGGCATGGGCGTGGTGCGGACGCCTGCCCAGAGAAGCCGCGGCATCATAG
>CAINEA010000042.1 GCA_903847525.1 uncultured Acetobacteraceae bacterium
GGCCGCTGGAATTGGCCAGACCGTTCGGAAAGCGGGCGGAGGCCGAGTTCAGCAACAGGCGCGGCGTGCCGACGCCGTTGCAGGCGATGATAACCATTTCCGCGGCCTGGAACCGCTCCACGCCTTCCGCGTCGTAGTAGATCGCGCCGGATGCCATGCCCTGTTCGTTGGTGGTGATCTCGCGCACCCGGCAGCGCGTGCGCAGTTCCACCCCTGCCCGGATCGCCTGCGGCCAGTAGGTGATGTCGGTGCTGGCCTTCGCTCCCTGCGCGCAGCCGTACATACAGTGGCCCAGATTGATGCAGCGCGCGCGGCCCTCGTAATCGGTGGTCGCCAGCGTGCTGTCGGATGGCCACCAGTGCCAGCCGAGCTGGTTCATCGCCTGGCCGAACATCGCCCCGGACCGGCCGAGCGGCAGTGGCGGCATCGGGGGGTGCTTCGCCGGATAGGCCGGATCGCCGGCGAGGCCCGACACGCCCATCATTCGGTCGTTCTCGGCGAAGAACGGTTCCAGCATGGCGTAATCCACCGGCCAGTCTTCGGCGACGCCGTCGAGGGAGCGGACACGGAAATCCGAGGGGTGAAGACGAGGGAAGTGGCCGGCATAGAAGATCGTGCTGCCGCCGACGCCGTTGAAGTTCACCACCTTGATCGGCGAGTTGTCGTCGTTGATCGGATAATCCGTCGGCCGCGCCCGGCGGTTGGGGCTGATGGCGAAATCGTCGAACTGCCGGGCTTCCCAGTCGCGCCCGTTGCTCGGGTAGTCCGTGGGCTTCATCCAGTCGCCCTGTTCCAGGCAGACGATGCGCATTTTCGTTTCGGCCAGGCTCCAGGCCACCGCGGCGCCGGATGCGCCTGAGCCGATTATCAGCACATCCACGACGTCGTTCATGCCGCACTCCCGGATCGTTTTCCCGGTGCAGTCGATGCCGGGGTTGAGGGCTTGTCAACGCCCGGCCCGTTCTGGCCGGACGGGTCCTTGCCCGCCCCTGCGTTCGATTGACGCTATAGGGTCCGTGCTGCATCGTCCGGGTCAATCAGGCAGCGCGACCAGGGGCTGTGGTGCTGAAACGGGAGGCGGCAATGAAGCGGGCGCAGTGGATACCGACGATCCTTTGCTGGCTTGGGTTCCTCGCACTGGGCGCCAACCCGGGCATGGCTGCCGACGATATCGTCATTGGCGGCGGGTTGACATTGAGCGGTGCGGCGGCGGCGTACGGCGAGGACGGACGCACCGGCGCGGACATCGCGGTTGCCGAGATCAACGCCAAGGGCGGCGTGCTCGGCCGGAAGCTGCGGATCGATTACGACGATACGGGCATGGAGCGGGCACGCGCCGTGGCGATCTATCGGAAATATGCGGCGCGGCCGGACGTGGTGGCGATGCTGTCGATCTCGTCGGTGGAACTGGTGGCGCTCGACCCGCTGGCCAACGAGGTGAAGCTTCCGATCATTTCCATCGGCTCGGCGGCGACGTTTGCCAAGTTCAGCCCCTATACGTTCCGCTTGCAGGTGATCGTCGGCAAGGCGATGCCGACCGTGCTGAGCCAGGTGAAGGCGGCGAAGGGGCTGAAGACCGTCAGCGTCCTCTACGACGTGAAGAACAATTTCACCGTGTCCGAAATGGAAGCGGTGAAGGCATCGGCGGCGACCGCGGGATTGGAGCTGAAGGGCGTGGAGTCTTTCAGCACTGGCGAGCAGGATTTCTCGTTGCAGCTTACCCGGATCGCCGAGCAGAATCCGGACCTGCTGTATCTGGCGGCGACGACCGATGAGGCGGCGCTGGCGATCAGCCAGGCCCGAGAGCTGGGCATCAAGGCACAGATCCTGGGCGGGGCGGGGCTGAATGACCCGCGCATCGGGGCTCTGGCGAAATCGGGCGCCTACGGCACCATCACCTTCGCGCCGTTCAGCCCGAAGGATCCTCGGCCCGTCGTGCAGGGTTTCGTTGCGGACTATCAGAAGAAGTTCAACAAGGCCGAACCGCCGGCCTATGTGGCGCTGGGCTATGACAGCGTGATGCTGGTTGCCGATGCGATCCGCCGTGCCGGGTCCACCGACCGGGAGGCGGTGCGCAACGCGTTGGGGTCGACCAAGAACCTGGAAGGCCTGAACGGCATGTACACCTACGATGGTTCCGGCGACAATGTGCGCCAGGAGCCGCGGTTGCTGGTGTATGGCCCGACGGGCTTCGATGCCGCGAAGTAGCGCCCGCGCGGCCGGGTAATGCTCATTGAGGTGGACGGCGTTTCCAAGCGTTTCGGCGGTTTGCAGGCGCTGGACAACGTGTCGTTGACGGCGCGCACCGGCGAAGTGACCGCCGTGATCGGCCCGAACGGCGCCGGCAAGTCGACGCTGCTCGGCTGCCTGTCCGGCATGATCGCGATCGATGCGGGGCGCATCCGGATCGATGGTTACGATGCGCGGCTCGCGCCCCTGTCGCGCCTGGTGGAGGTTGGGGTTACCCGCACGTTCCAGAACATCCGGCTGTCGGAGAGCCTGACGGTACTGGAGCATCTCCGGCTGGCGCGGCTGTCCTACCGGCGCACGCAGCGCGCACGGATGTCCGGCCCCGGCCGGCCATTGGATCAGATATTGGCGCGTGTCGGCCTGGCGGATGTGGCGCGCAAGCTGCCAGATGAGCTCTCGTACGGGGAACGCCGCCGGCTGGAGATTGCGCGCGGGCTGGCGACCGAGCCACTGCTATTCCTGATCGACGAGCCGGCGGCCGGCACCACGCCGGCTGAGCAACTGGCACTGGCGGACCTGATTCGGACCATCGCCGAGGATGGGGTCGCGGTGGTGCTGGTCGAGCATCACATGGATCTGGTGGCCCGTGCATCGGCCAGCGTGGTGGTGCTGAATTTCGGCCGGGTGCTGACATCGGGCACGATCGGGGAGATCCGCCGCAACCCCGAGGTGATCGCCGCCTATCTCGGCACGACGGCCGACGCCGGATGACCGCGGCACTGTCGGTGCGTGGCCTGCGGGTGGCGTATGGCGCGGTGACGGCCGTGCGGGACATCGACCTTGTCGTCGGCGCGGATGAGGCGGTGGCCGTGATCGGCAGCAACGGCGCCGGCAAGACCAGCATGCTGCGCGGCATCATGGGACTGGCCGGGGCTTCCGCGGGGGAGTTGCTGTTCAACGGCGCCTCCATCGCCGGATTGCGCACGCATACGATCGCGCGTTGCGGCATCGGCTATGTGCCGGAAGGCCGCGAACTGTTCCCCGGCCTGACGGTGAAGGAGGAGTTGCAGATCGGCGGCCGTTTCCTGCCCCGCGCGGAACAGGCGGTGAAGCTGGATGAAGCCTTCGAGCTGTTTCCCCGATTGCGGGAACGCCAGGGACAGATCACCCGCACATTGTCGGGTGGTGAGCAGCAGATGGTGGCGATCGCGCGCACGCTGATGAGCAGGCCGCGGCTGCTGCTGCTCGACGAACCGTCGCTGGGGCTCGCGCCGGTGATCCAGGATGTGGTGTACGCGGCGCTGGCCAGCCTGCGCCAGCGCGAGGGCTTGCCGATGCTGCTGGTGGAGCAGAACGCGCACCGGGCGCTGAATTTGTGTTCGCGGGCCTATGTGCTGGAACTCGGACAGATCGTCCGGGTGGCCGAAAGTGCCAGCCTTCGCAACGATCCGGCGATCCAGGCGGCCTATCTTGGAAACTGAACGATGCTGACCCAACAATTGCTGAACGGCGTGCTGTCGAGCGGGATCTACGCGCTGTATGCGGTCGGGTTCACGATGATCTTCGGCATCATGGGCGTGCTGAACATGGCGCATGCCGATTTCGGCACGGTGGCCGCCTTTGCCGTGATCTGGACCGTTTCCGCCGGGCTGGCGCCGGTTGAGGCGGTGCTGGCCGCCAGCGTCATCACCCTTCTGGTGGCGTTGCTGGTGGAGCGTCTCGCGATGCGGCCGGGGCGGCGGTTCAAGGGCGACGCGGCGATCGAGATGCCGCTGATCGGCACGATCGGCGCCGGCATGATCCTGCAGAACGCGGCGGCGCTGATCTTCGGCAACAAGGCGATCGTGTTTTCCTTCAACATGCGGGCATTCGTGCGCGTGGGTGGGCTTCTGGTTTCCAAGGGGCTGGTCGTCAGCCTGATCGTTTCCGCCGTGCTGCTGGCCTTGCTGGAATTTCTGGTCAACCGCACCGACTTCGGCCGGCAGATCCGCGCGGTGGCGCAGAACCGCAACGCCGCCGAGATCATGGGCATCAACAGCGAGCGGGTGATCCTGGTTACCTTTGCCATCACCGCCGCGCTGGCGGGCATCGCCGGGTGCCTGGTCGGGCTGAGCTACGGACTGGTCTCGCCGTACATGGCGGTTTCTTATGCGATCAAAGGGCTGGTGGCGATGATCGTCGGCGGCGTGGGCAGCTTGCCGGGCGCGGTGCTCGGCGCGTTGCTGATCGGCGTTGTGGAGGCCATCACGGTGAGCCAGTTCGGCTCGCAGATGCGCGATGTCGGCGTATTCGTGGTGCTGATGGCGGTGCTGGCCGTTCGGCCGAGCGGGCTGCTGCGCGTGGCGGCGAGCCGGTAGCGGGGCCGCACGGGGGATGGAATTCTGGTCCACGATCCTGCTGTCCGCGACGATCGCCTCGATCGCCGCCATGGGCCTGTTCCTGCAAATACGCAACGGCCAGATGAATGTCGGCATGGCCGTTTTCGTGGGGATCGGCGGGTATGTTTCCGGGCTTCTGAGCACGAAGGGGGGGCTGCCGCCGGGCCTGTCCATTCCGCTTGCCGTGCTGGCGGGGTTCCTGGCGGGGGCGCTGTACGCCGCGTTGACGCTGCGGCTGCATCACTGGTTTTTCGCGGTCACCACCTTGTCGTTGACCATTGCCGCGGTCGCGACCGTCAGCCAGATCGGCTATGTCGGTGGTGCGCTGGGAATGACCGAGATCCCGTTCGTGACATCCGCCCCGGCGATCCTTGCGGCGGCGCTGGGAACCTTTGCCGTGGCCTGGGGGCTGGACCGCTCCGATGTTGGGCTGAGGATCCGCGCCATGGGAGACGATCAGGTATTGGCCGAGACGTTCGGCGTACGTGTGAAGCGGCTGCGCATCGCGATCTTCGGGCTGGGCTCGGCTATGGCCGCACTGTCGGGTGCGTTGAATGCCCATCGTTTCGGTACGGCGCAGCCAGGCGACCTGGGCTTCCAACCGTCCCTGCTGTTGTTCGTTTACGTGATTGTCGGCGGCAAGAATTCGGTTTGGGGGCCGGTGCTCGGCACGTTCTTTCTGTTCTGTGCGCCGGAAATCATCAAGATCGCGCCGGAGGCCGAGCTGCTTGTGTATGGCGCGCTGATGCTGGCCGTTGCAGTCTGGATGCCGAACGGCATTGCCGGTGGCATTCAGGCTCTGTTGCGGCTGTGGCCAGGGTGGGTTGTCCGCAGGTAGATCGACGCCGTTTACGCCGTATGCCGCCCCGGCTGTCAGGCGGCGTTTTTCAGGATCATGTCCGCGGCCTTTTCGCCGATCATGATCGATGGCGCGTTGGTGTTGCCCGACGTGAGCGTCGGCATGATCGAGGCGTCGGCCACGCGTAGGCCATCGATGCCATGAACCCGGAGCTGTGGGTCGACGACAGCCATGAGGTCAGAACCCATCTTGCAGGTTCCGACCGGGTGATACGTTGTTTCCGCTGCTTGCCGCACCCAGTCCAGGATCTCGTCGTCGGTGGACCGAGAGGTGCCCGGCGCTATTTCCGTCAGCTGCAGGGGGGCCAGCGCCGGTGCGGTCATGATGGAGCGCGCGATGCGGATGGCGCGCACGGTCAGCTCCGCATCGACGGAAGACGACAGGAAGTTGAAGTTGATCGCGGGCGGCCGGCGTGGATCGGCCGAGGCAATATGGACATGCCCCTTGCTCTCCGGCCGCATCGGGTGCGCGTAGCAGGTCATGCCGGATTGGCGGGATAGCTTCGGCCCCGTCGGTGTTGGCTCGGTTAGCATCGGCACCCAGCCCAGTAAGACGTCCGGTGCATCGAGGCCCTCCCGCGATCGGACGAAGGCTCGCATCGGCGCCGCGACCATGGCGAGCATGCCGTTGCCCAGCAGGGCATAGCGCATGGCCTGGTGTACCAGGCCAAGGCCGCGGCCGCGGTCGTTGAACGTGATCCCTTTCTTGCCAACGGCCCAACGGGTCCGCGGCGCGTAATGGTCGCGCAGATTCTCGCCAACGCCCGGGAGGGCATGCCGTACCTCGATACCCAGGTTTCCCAACCGCTCTGGCTGTCCGATCCCGGACAGTTCGAGTAGCTGTGGGGAATTGATCGATCCGGCGCTGACCACGACCTCGCGGGTGGCGCGCGCTTCCCGCACGTTGCCGCCGACGGAATACCGCACACCCGTGCAGCGCTTTCCGGCCAGAACGAGGGTCTCCGTCAGGGCATCCGTCTCGATATGCAAATTCGGGCGCTGTCGGATCGGGGCCAGGTAGCAATGCGCGGTGCTCATTCGGCGGCGCGATGCGATCGTCGCCTGGCTCATGGCGATGCCTTCCTGCGTGGCACCGTTATAGTCCGGGTTGTGCGGGATGCCGACCTGTCCGGCGGCCTCGATCAGCGCTGCGAACAGCGGGTCGCGCGGTTCGGGGTTGGTGACGCGCAGCGGACCTTCGCGGCCACGAAATTTGTCATCGCCGTCGGCCTCGTAGCTTTCCATGCACTTGAAGAAGGGCAGGACCTCGTCATAGCTCCATCCCTGGTTCCCCATCTGCGCCCAGGTGTCGAAGTCCTGCGCCTGACCGCGCACGAAGGCCAGGCCGTTAATCGAACTGGAGCCGCCCAGCATCCGGCCGCGCGGCACCGGAAGCCGGCGGCCATTGGTGTTGGCTTCGGGCTCGGAGGTGTAGAGCCAGTTGGCCGTTGGATTGTTGATCAGTTTGGCGAAGCCGATCGGGATGGTGGCCCAGGGATGGCTGGCGGGACCCGCTTCTAGCAGCAGCACCTTGTTGCGCGTGTCTGCCGAAAGCCTGTTTGCAACAACCGCGCCGGCGGATCCTGCGCCGACAACGATGTAGTCATAGGTTTGCATATCGATTGAACCCCGATCATCACACGAAAAGCATTCATCCCCAGCGACTGTACAGGCACCAGCGGAGAATCATATCCGAGCAATCAATTCATGGGCTTGGGCTCCGTGCAAGCCGTCAGTGCCATCAGCGAGGGGATCGAGCCGAGGGGAACGTTTTCCCGAGCCGACGCGCGATGGCGCTTATGCCGATTGCCACCGCATCTGGTGCCGAACCCAATTTCTCCTCAAATGGTCCGACCCAAGGAAGATCTGTCACCCAGCGGTATGGTGATAGAGATCAACAACGTCGCGTGGCAGTTGCATCGCCCGCGGTGAAGGATAGTCTTCCTTAGCATTACAGTTGCGAATCTCCGTGTTCTCTGAATCGATAGGCAACCATGATTCGGGAGATCATGGATGGCGGGTGCCTCGATCGAGACGACGCTGGAATTCTGGGCGTCATCGCTGCGGGATGTGAAGGCGCGGATCAGGCCGCTGTTCACGCAGGATCGGGTGGCTGCGTCGGCGGGATTGTTCCTAGACGGACTGTTGGGCGACGAGCGACGCAAGACCGGCTGGATGCGCGCCGAGGCGGCGGGCGACCCTGGCCCGTGGCGCCAGCAGGCCATCCTCGGCCGCGGCCGGTGGGACGCAGATGCGTTGCGCGATGTCGTGCGGGACTATGTCGTCGAGCACCTCGCGGCCGACGACGCGGTTCTGGTGATCGATGAAACTGGCTTTCTCAAGCAGGGCCGCTCGTCTTGCGGCGTGAGCCGTCAGTACACCGGCTCCGCGGGGAAGATCACCAACTGCCAGATCGGCGTGTTCGCCGCCTATGTGTCGCGCCACGGCCATGCCTTCAGCGACCGGGCGCTGTATCTGCCGAAGACCTGGACGGACGATCCGGTCCGCTTGGCGGCGGCGCATGTGCCCGACGAGACGACTTTCGCGACCAAGCCTGCGCTTGCCGTCGGGATGATCGAGCGCGCGATTGCGGCAGACGTGCCGTTCGCCTGGGTTGCCGCTGACAGCGTCTATGGGATCGGCCATGTCGAGATGATGTTGCGGCGCGCCGGCAAGGGCTATGTGCTCGGGGTCAATTCCAGCCACCACTTCCGCTCATGGCAGCGCTAACCGCCAGTCGCCGGCACGGCGGAGGAGATCGCGGGCGCCATCGATCCGTCGCGGTGGCAACGTTTGTCTGCGGGCGACGGCACAAAAGGCGCACGGCTGCACGACTGGGTGTATTGCGAACTGGCCGATCTCGACGCCGCCGAATACGACGACGCGCGCATCGGCCTGTGGACGCGCGGTCTACTGATCCGCCGCAACATCTCTGACGGAGACTTGGCCTTCTTCTCGACCTGGTGCCCGACCGGAACAGGCATCGAGATGCTGGTCAAGATCGAGGGACATCGTTGGGCGATCGAAGATAGCTTCGAGACCGCGAAGAACGAGTTGGGCCTCGACCACAATGAGACCCGCTCCTGGCACGGCTGGCATCGCCACGTCTCGCTCGTCATGCTCGCCTTCGCCATGATGGCTGCCATTCGGCGTCGCGCAAACACCGCCACGCCCCCAAAAAGAATGCGCAGGACGACGAACACCTCTCGCCGCCGCTGACCCGCTGGTCGGTACAAGAAATTCGGCGCATAGCCGTCAGGCTCGCGCGACGACGCATCCAGCCCGCCAACATCATCGCCTGGTCACTTTGGCGAAGGGCTCATCAAGCCTCCGCCCGGAAAGCGCACCTGATCAAAAATATGCAACTGTAATGTTAGACCGTTATCGTCCTGACTGTGTGAATCCGCAGTGCCGGATGTAGTTGGCGCACTCGGTGGGGGAGAACCGGTCAAGCAGGCTGCCGATGGTTTGCCATAGCGCTTCGACCGTGCGTTCGGCGGCATCTCGGAGCAGGCGTTTGAGTTTTGAGAAGGCGAGTTCGATTGGGTTCAGGTCGGGACTGTAGGGCGGCAGATAGAGCAGCGTCGCGCCACGTGCTTCGATGGCTTCCCGCACCCCACTGACTTTGTGCGAACTCAGGTTGTCCAGCACGACGACGTCGCCGCGCGACAGCGTCGGCGCCAAAAATTGCTCGACATAGGCGAGGAACGCCGCCCCATTGATGGCGCCATCCAACACCAGTGGCGCGACCAGACCCGTGCTGCGCAGGCCACACAGGAACGTCGTGGTGTGCCAGTGCCCGTGCGGCAACGCACAGACCAGGCGCTCACCCCTGGGTGCCCGGCCGCGGGTGGGTGACATGTTCGTCGTCGCCCAGGTCTCGTCGAGGAATACCAGGCGGCTCGGGTCCAGCGTGGGCTGCAGTTCGGCCCAGGCGCGTCGGGCCTCGACTATGTCTTCGCGATCCTGCTCCTCGGCCCGCAGGTGCTTTTTTTGAGCGTCAGGCCAAGCCGGGCCACGACCTGCCACAGCACCGCGTGGCTGACACGGACCCCATGCGTGCCTTCCAGCCAGGACCGCAGTTCGCGCAGCTTGGCGTCCGGCCGGGCATCAATCTGCGCGCGCAGAGCGCCGATGAAGGGCTCCAGCCGAAGCGGCACATGATTGTGCTGCCGCCCAGGGGCGACATCGCCCAACTCATTCGGCCGCGCACGGACTTTGGAAACGTAGGACGGGCTCACCCCGAACCGAGTGGCCACCTGCACCAGCGTCATCTCCGGGCAGGCAAGCACCCGATCGTGTCCCGTGGCGTGGTGTAGGAGCGTTGTTCCTGAGCCGGGTCGGCTGCCCAGTCAGTTTGCCAGGGCTGGCATACCGACAATCGGATCATCGCTCATCGGAGCGATGGTTTCCAGGGTCATGTAGCAGGCTCGCTGGACAGACCACTTGATGGCATGGACCGCCCCGGTCGACTTCCAGATATGGCAGACTTCAGCCCCTCAACCCGCTGCCAAGGAGAGCACCGCTATGTCCGTTGTCTCGATCGGCCTTGATCTCGCAAAGTCTGTCTTTCAGGTCCACGGCGTTGATGCGTCTGGTCACGCCGTGCTTCGGCGCAAGCTGGCTCGTGGAGGGCTAATCGCCTTCTTCACCAAACAGCCACCCTGCCTGGTGGGCATGGAAGCATGTTCGAGTGCTCACCACTGGGCGCGGGAGCTCGTCCGGCTTGGTCACGAAGTGCGCCTGATCCCGCCGCAGTACGTGAAGCCCTACGTCAAGCGCAACAAGACCGATGCAGCCGACGCCGAGGCCATCTGCGAGGCAGTCGGCCGACCGAACATGAGGTTCGTTCCGATCAAGACGTGCGAGCAGCAGAGCATCCTGGTGTTGCACAGGGTCAGGGCTCTTCTGGTGCGGCAACGGACGGCCGCGGTTAATGCCGCGCGTGGCCTCCTTGGCGAGTTCGGCCTTGTGGTTGGCAAGGGCATCCGGAACGTGGACGAGCCGCGAGGGCGCATGGATAAGTTGGAGCCGGAGTTGCTGCCAGACGAGGCGCGAGAGGCGCTCGGTTGCTTGTTCGACCACATCGGTGGCCTGGGCGAGCGTGTCGGAGCTGTCGAAGCCCGTATTCTCACCTGGCATAAGTCCAGTCAGGTCAGCCAGAGACTTGCTTCCGCACCAGGTGTCGGCCCCATGACGGCCACGGCCATTGTGGCTGCGGTCGGAGATGGCAAACAGTTCCAGTCAGCCCGGCACTTTGCCGCGTGGCTGGGGCTGACGCCACGCATCAAGGCGAGTGGCGGCAAGGAGCACATCGGCCGGATCAGCAAAGGTGGCGATCGCTATTTGCGCGCCCTTCTGATCCACGGAGCACGGGCAGTTGTGGGCACAACGTTCCGCAAGGATGTGGCGCCTCGGCCATGGCTGACGGCCCTGATCGGTCGGCGGCCCGTGAACGTCGCCGCGGTGGCGGTGGCGCACAAGACGGCACGAGCCTTGTGGGCAATGCTCACCCGTGCCGAAGCATATCGCCGTCCAACCGGGGTCCCGGCGGCGGCGTAACCGGGTCGGCGCTGCTTCAGGGCGGCGCTGGCTTGCGAGGGTAACGAACGATGATGGCGAACCGGGTCTGACCGGGTTCGGCAAAGGTCAATGAAACGATGCGAGCCACTTGAGCTCGTCCATTTGTCTGGCCGCCGATCCGCGAATACCATCAGGGCCTGCGGTATCTTGCCGCGCGACAAGGCCGGATACACGACCGCAAGTACCGGGTCCGTCGTCGTCAGTCGAAACACCTTGCAAGGCGGGGGCGGTCCATACACATCGCTCTGTTCGCGCAGCAAGGCGCCGATCAGACGGGTGACGGCGGCTTCGTTTGGAAAGATGCCAACGACGTCGCTGCGGCGCTTGATCTCGTGGTTTAGGCGCTCGATCGGGTTGGTCGAGTGTATTTTGGTTCGGTGCTGGGCGGGGAAGCCCATATAGGCCAGCACATCGGCTTCGGCCTCATCGAGGAACGCCGCCAACTTTGGCACGCGGGGCCGTGCCTGGTCGGCAACC
>CAINEA010000043.1 GCA_903847525.1 uncultured Acetobacteraceae bacterium
CTATGATGCCGCGGCTTCTCTGGGCAGGCGTCCGCACCACGCCCATGCCATACCGGTTGCTCAAGCTGGCCGATATTTATGTTTGAGCGGGACAACGATCAGTCAAGAAAACTGGCTGAGAAAAGTGCGTAAACAGGAAATAAATTGTGCAGAATGGGTCGATTGGAAGATCCAATCCATGGTGGTTCTTACCCTGATGGGATACGCTTCGGTTACGCTATTGAACCGAGGAATGACCGCATGTCGACGCCTGGATCTTCCTCGTTCACCTGGACTCCAGGTGGTGTCGACATTTCCTGGAATGACGCCGGCAATTGGAGCCCTAAACGGGTGCCGGGCATCGGGCTGGATACCGGCGCCGACATAGCTGTGTTTGCCGGATCCCAAAGCGTCTCGATTTTCATGGTTCCAAGCAATCCCGATTATCTTGTCGCCAGCCTCGCGGTGGTCGGCAACGGCGGCAAAACCGCGGACATCTATGCAGGCAATGTCCTGACGGTGACCGGCCTAGTGTCGCTGAACGACGCCAGCTACCTGGAAGCGGGCACCGGAATTTTCGGGACCGCCGCGACCCCCGACACAACCACAACGTTGAGCCTTGCCAACGGGTCCGAGCTTTCCGTGGACTTTGGCAGCCTGACGGTGTACGGCCAAATGGCTGCTGCCGACTCAACGATCAACGTCGGTTCGTCGTACAATCGCGGATGGTTTTCTGGCGATACGACTCAGAATAGCAACACCCACTGGTCCTTGGCCAATGGGGCCAGCGTTTCTTTCTCCGGGCTGGTTGCCGGCAGCGGCGATACGTTTTCGTTCGACGAACAATCTTCCGCCTCCACCCTCACCTTCGGTACCCAGGGCGATGGCTTTGCCGGTAAGATCGATCATCTTACCTTCGGCGACACGATCGACCTTATGCAGCTCGCCTACAATCCCGACATCCAAATTTACGACGAGGGTGGCAATACCTACGTTCTTGCCAACGGAGCCTTGTACTCCGCCTACGCAGTCGCCACCCCGTTCACCTTCAGCAGCCTCGGGCTGCTGGACGGCGGCTTCGCCAGCGCGCTGGCGCTAAGGCCGGACGGCCAGGGCGGAACCGAGGTCAAGGTCGTTCCGATCGCGACCTGGACCGATGCCGCCGGCACGCATAGCTGGACCGATGCCGCGAACTGGCTCTCCGATGGAGGCATTCCCGGCAACGGGATCGATGCGGGGGCCGCCGTGGTCATTCGCTCGATCGGCACCGCCACAGACGTCGCGATTCAGAATAATTGGACCATTTCCCTGACGAGTCTGACGGTCCTCGGCAATCCGGGCGTGGAAACCTTCCTTTCCGAGGAAACCACTACCGGCTATGGCGACGGTCTTTATGTTGCCGGTCTGACGACCATCCAGCAGGCGTGGTACCAGGAGCTTGGAACCGGCGTTTTCGGCACCGCCGGCGTCTCGGACCAAACGACCACCCTGGCTCTGAGCGATGCCAGGGTATGGGTCTACGGCGACATGACCGTCTATGGCCAGATCTTCGCGCAAAACACCGCCATCGATATAACCGGCGGGATCGGCGCCGGGGTCGGCGACGGAAGCGGAACCTTCATCGGCGGCTCGACCAACGATGTCGCGACGACCTGGCGTCTGTGGAGCACCGGCGACATCAACGCAAGCGCGTCTTTCACCGGATATGTGACCGGCGGCGATACGTTCGAATTCGAAGAGACCCACGGCACGCTGTCGTTCGGCTTTCAACCCGTCTCCTTCGATGGCGCGATCACCGGCTTCGGATCGCAGGACACCATCGACCTGACCGAACTCGCCTACGAACCGGGCGACACGATCAGCGGAAGCTCCGGAGGAGCCTGGGCTATTCTGCGTTCCGACGGCAGCACGGCATTCCAATTCGCCAGCCTGACATTGTCCGGGCAGGCCCACGGACTGTTTCTCCAATCCGACGGTCATGGCGGCACCGCTGTCATGAGCGCAACAGGTGTGGGATGGACCGGGGGCGGCGACGGCACGAATTGGGACGATCCCGCCAACTGGACGCCCGCCGGTGTGCCGGGCACAGACGCGCAGGCGAATGCCTATGCCACGATCGTCACCGATACCACCGGCGGGATCTGGATCACCGCGACCGACCCTGCCTATACCCTCACCGGACTGACAATCAGCGGAATCGGCTCGGCCCCCGGCAAGAGCCTGGCGGACAACGGCGGCTCGCTGACCGTGACCAGGCTGATGTCGCTCAGCTTCGCCGACTATTTCGAGTACGGCACCGGTGTCGTCGGCCAGGACGGGGTCTCCGATACAACAACGACGCTGCGCCTCACGAACGGCGCGTTGCTGGAGATCGGCGGCGCAGGATCCTCGTTGACCGTGCATGGCCAGACCGAAGCCACCGCCTCATTAATCTACGTCTACGGACAGGGCGCTTTTCACGGCGATTCAACAGCCGACACTCAGATGCAATGGCACTTGTTCGATGGCGCGTCGGTTTCCTTTTCCGGAATGGTCAGCGGGGACGACAGCTTCACGTTCTACAGATTCGGCACGACGGACCTCTCTTCAACTCTCGCCTTCGGCGCCCAGGGCAATTCGTTCACCGGCTTCATCGAGGGCGTCGACAACCACGCCGTTATCGATCTGACGCAGTTGGCCTACAGCGCCAGCTATACGCTTGTAGAGGGTATATACGACGCTTGGACTATCCAGGACGGCGCGGACACGGTGTTCAGCTTCCACGCCATCGCCTTGGCGGATGGCTACAACGCCCCGCTGTTTCTGACATCGGACGGCCATGGCGGCACCGAGATATCGGCGCCGACGTATGTCTGGACCGATGCCTTCGGATCTGGACTCTGGAGCGACGCCGGCAACTGGTCGCCGGATGGACGCGCACTCGGCACCGGCCCGGGTGTTGGTTTGGATGCCGTCATCGTCGGACCGGATCAGGTCGCGCAGGTCGCAGCCGGGTACCCGGCGGTTTCTATCGGCAGCCTGGCGATCACCGGAACGGACACGGCCGTCGCCGCGGTCGAGGACCGTGAGAGCCTGACCGTGGCTGGATTGCTAACGGTCGGGTTCAATGGTTCCTACGAAGAGTTCGGTGCGGGCGTGATCGGCACGACGTACACGCTGCCTGGAGCGACGGCGCTACGCCTTGAAGATGGCTCCACCCTCACCGTCGGGGGATCCCTCACCGTTCATGGACAGATCCAGTCGGGACTGGCCCGAATTCTCGTCCAGGGCGGCAGGTTTACCGCCGACACTGCCAGCCTTGGCGGTTCGCACTGGGGACTGCATGACGGCGCGACGGTCACCTTCACCGGAGAGGTCGCCGCGGACGCAGGTGCTTCTTTCTCCTTCCTGGACCCGTACTCGACAGCGGCGAACACGCTTGTCCTTGGCTCGCAGGGCGATTTGTTTCAGGCGGCCATCACGGATTTCAGCTACCGGGATGGAATCGACCTGACCGGCCTCGCCTACTCGTCGGATGAAACGATCACCGGCCTGTCTGGCGGCGCCTGGAGCATCGCCCGCGGCGGTTCGACAGTTTTCACCTTCAACGACATCGGCCTGAACACCAGCCTCGGCAGTTCGCTGACCCTCGCGGCGGATGGCAGCGGCGGCACGCAAATCGTCTTGCAGCCCGATTTCCTCTGGACCGGCAACGGCGACAACCGGAGCTGGAACGATGCCGCCAATTGGTGGTCCGATCAGGTGCCGGGCACCGTCCTGACGGCCGGCGCGAATGTCGTCATCGAAGGGCCGGGAGCTTACGCATTTATTTTGGCCGGCGATCCACACTACGAGATCACCAGCCTGACGATGCGCTCCACCATCTCTCGGGTCTACGTCCAACTGGATGACAGCGTCGGGCTGGCGGTCGCCGGCCAGATGTCGCTCGACCACGCGGCCTATCAGGAATTCGCCATCGCAACCGTGGGCGCCAGCGACGCCGTCGACACGACGGTGTCGCTGACCCTGGCTGCCGAGTCCTATCTCCACGTCGAAGGCGCCGGTGCGTCACTGACCGTGCATGGCCAGATCAACGCAAGCGCCTCCATGATCGTCGTCGACGACCACGCAGTATTTCATGGCGACGTCGCGTACGACTCGGGGGCGGAATGGCACCTGGCCCATGGCGGGACGATCGGGTTCTCCGGCGAGGTTACCGGGAGTGGCGATACATTCGACTTTTTCACCCTGACCGATGACCTGTCGGCGCCATCCATTCTGTCATTCGGCGCTCAGGGCAGCGGCTTTGGCGGCATCATCTCCGGCTTCGACAACAACGACATCATCGACCTGACCCAGCTTGCCTACGATCCCGCCAACCGGATCACTGGTACCGCCGGCGGATCCTGAACCATCGGCGACGGGACCACGACGGTCTTCACCTTCGACAACTTTACGCCGGCCGACGGCTTTGCCGGATTGCTGTCCCTTGCGGCGGACGGCACGGGCGGCACCGAGATCATCGCGCAATCCGGTTTCGTCTGGACCGGCACGGGGGACGGTTCTAACTGGAATGATGCCGCGAACTGGTCGTCCAACGCGGTGCCCGGGACGGGCCCGACAACCGGGGCCAATGTCGTCATCACCCTGGCCGGCGCCGGCGTCACGATTGCACCCGGCACGCCGGCCCTATCCGTGGCAAGCCTGACCATCGGGGGATCGAATTTGGCCTCGATCGGGGTCGGCGACGAGCAGAGCCTGACCGTGACCGGTGCGATGTCGATCCTGGCCTACGGCAATTATTTTGAGTTCGGCACCGGCACCGTCGGTACCGACGCGACATCCCCGACCACGCCGACGCTGGTGCTGGCGGACCATTCCGAACTGGCGGTCACCGGATCGCTGACCGTGCATGGCCAGTTGGAGGCGGGCTCTGCCCAGATCCTGGTCGATGGCGGCAGCCTCACGATCGACACGGCCAGCGACACCACCGCAACCTGGACGCTGAGCGGCGGGGGCACGATCGCATTCTCCGGGCTGGTGGCCGGCTTCGGCGACAGCTTCAATTTCGCGGCCGATCCCCTGTTGCCAGGAACGACCACGCTCGCCTTCAACGACCAGGACCACAGCTTCGGCGGGAGCATCGCCGGCTTCGACTCGTTCGACGTGATCGACCTGCAGCTGGTTTCCTACAGCACGAACAATTTGATCGCCGAAAATCCCGATGGCACCTGGACCATCAGCTACTACGGCGCGACGGAATTCACCTTCGCGAACCTGAGCCTGGCGGCCGGCGTGACCGGGTCGCTGATGATGGCATCGGACGGCCTGGGTGGGACCGACATCCTGCTCAAGCCCCATTCTACCTGGACCGGCGCGGATGACGGTTCCAGTTGGAATGATGCCGGCAACTGGGCGCCAAACGCCGGCGTGCCAGGCCTGGGGCTGGCGGACGGTTCGGATGCGGTCGTGAACCTGGCTGGCGCCAGGGTCCTGATAGCAGCCGGCACGCCCGCACTGTCGCTCGGCAACCTGACCATCACCGGTTCGGACACGGATTTTGCCGTGGTCGAAGACGACCAGGTCCTGAGCGTGACCGGAGTATTGATGGTGGCGGCCTCCGGCTACTATGCGGAGAACGGCATCGGGGTCGTCGGCAGCGCATTCACCTCTCCGACAACGCCGGCGTTGATCCTGGCGGACAATGCCAATCTGGAGGTTTCCGGCTCACTGACCGTGTACGGCCAAATGCAGGCCGGGTTTGCCCAGATCCTGGTGGATGGCGGAACCTTCATTGCGGACACGGAGACCGCCGGCCTGTCCCGCTGGCGCTTGGCCAGTGGTGGGACGATCGCCTTCCACGGCCCGGTCTCGGCTGGCAGCGGCGACATTTTTTCGTTCTTCGACCCGTTTTCCCAGCAAAGCAACACGCTGTCGCTCGGCGAGCAGGGCAATGGCTTCAACGGCACGATCACGGATTTCGGCGCGTCCGATGTCATCGACCTGACCAATGTCGTCTATTCCGATTTCCTCTCCATCCGCGGCACCTCTGGCGGCGCGTGGAACATCGACTATGGCATCGAAACCACCTTCACGTTCGGCAATATCGGGCTGGATCTGCCTTATGCACGGCAGCTGACATTGCAATCGGACGGTCATGGCGGGACCGAGATCGTCGCCATCCCGGCCTATGTCTGGACCGGCGCCGGTAACGTTCCGAACTGGAACGACGCCAACAACTGGACGCCGACCGGTGTGCCTGGCGTCGGCCTCAATGGCGGCGCGGATGCCGTCATCGACACGCCCGGTGCCTTGGTGACGATCAACGCCGGTGACCCCGCCGTCTCGCTCGAACACCTGACGCTCACCGGATCGGGTGCGAGCCGTGCCGAGGTCAGCGATTTAGGCGGCCTGACTGTCACCGACCGGCTTTCCCTTGACTACGCGAACCTTGGCCTGGGCGACCGTGGCGTGATCGGCACCACCAACACGGCGCCTGACATCACCACGTTGAGCATCGCGCATGCCTCGGTACTGGTGGTTAGCGGCTCCCTGACCGTGCACGGCCACATGGCGCTCGATGCTTCCGTCATCGCCGTCGACGCCGGCGCCTTCCATGCGGACACCGCCAGCGATACGGCGGCGAACTGGATCTTGTCGGCCCAGGCAACAGTGACGTTTTCCGGCCTCATAGCCGGCGGTGGCGACACCTTTACGTTCTTGACGAATCATGATCCAGCCGGCGCCACGCTGGCCTTCGGCGCACAGGGAGGCGCCTTCGCCGGTGCGATAACAGGCTTGGACAAGGCCGATGAAATCGACCTGACGCAGCTTGCCTACGACGCGAGCGACCAGATCAGCGGCACATCCGGCGGCGGGTGGACCATCCTGCGGTCGAACGGCACGACCGCCTTCACCTTCAGCGACATCACGCTGGCCGATCCCGTGGCCGGCAATCTGGCCCTGGTGCAGGACGGTCATGGGAGTACCGGCATCAAGATGGTCTTGCCGGCACCGCTGATCACCATATCGCAGGCAACTGACGCCCTGGAAGGCACGCCGCCTGGGGCCGGCGGCACGCTGTCCTTCACGTTGGCCCGAAGCGGCGACCTTACCGGTGTGACCACTGTCGGCTTCCGCATCGACCCCAGCTCGTTCGGCTTCGCGGCAAGCGCCGACGATTTGGTGGGCGGCTTCGGGACCGGAAGCGTGACTTTCGCCGCCGGGCAG
>CAINEA010000044.1 GCA_903847525.1 uncultured Acetobacteraceae bacterium
CTCGAACCCCGCTTCGCTGAGACCCTTTTGGAATTGCACCTTGTTTCGAGCCATCGTCCCTGCCTCGCTAAATCGAATGTTCACGATATGTGCCACGAAAGAGAAGCTGAGAAAAGTGCGTAAACAGGTTATGTTATGCCGCCGATCGACTGGAACGATCCGCTGGCCTTCCTGCTCATCCGCACGCCGCTTCGGGTAGTATGGCTTGGCCGTGGACCAGTCGCGCTGTTCTTCGTGCTCAGCGGCTTTGTGCTGTCCTTGCCTTGGCTACGGGGCCGTCCGTCCTCCTATGCAGTATTTGCGATACGCCGCTTCTGCCGGATTTATCTTCCCTATATCGCGGCGGTGATCATAGCCGCTCTGTTCGAGACCGTATTGGCTCCGTACCGCCCGGCACCGCAAAGCGAATGGTTCGACCGGTTGAACTGGACCGAGCCCTTCACCGTTGAGGCTGCAGTGAGCCACTTGCTGATGCTAGGGACCCATAACACGTTCGATAACGCCATCTGGTCGCTGATCCATGAGATGCGCATCTCGTTGGTATTTCCGTTGTTGATTCTGCCACTGCTGCGGTGGCGGATCCTAAGCGCCGTTGCTCTGGTCGTGGGCTTGATCGCGAGCGTGGCGTTGATCTTGCGCCTGGCCGGCGGAAATATCGTGCTGGGCGAGATCGCAGGCAGCCTGCAATATTCCGCACTGTTCGTGATGGGGGCGGCAACGGCGCAATATACGCCGCCCATCGCCGTGTGGCTGGCGCGAACCTCGCCAGCTGTAAAATGGGTGTTTTTGCTGGCCGGCCTACTGGCCCTGTCAGTACAATGGCCGATCCTCCCCGCCTATTTCCAGGGGTTTGGCGGTGTGTGCATCATCATTGCCGCCCTTGCACCAGGGGCGTTGGCGGTATTTTTGCACCACAGGATTCTGCGGAAGCTCGGTCATATCTCTTACAGCTTGTATTTAATCCACCTGCCGGTGCTGCTTTCGGCGGTCTATCTCCTCCATCCGTTCCTACCGATCGGCGTTGTTTTGATCGGGGTTCCGCCGACCGCGGGGGCGGTGGCATGGATATTCAACCGCTTGGTTGAGGATCCTTCAGCGGAACTGGGCAGGCGGATTGCTGCCAGAATGCGCCCCGTTAGTTTAGCAGCCGTGATCCCGCCAACGTAGGTGCCGCGATGATGTGGTCAGGGCGCCTGCCGAGTTGACGGCATCTTCCCCCTGTTCCAGCCTCCGTCTGCTTCAATCACACGGCCAGCAGAGCCGGACACGGAGAGACAAATGGCGGATTACACGGTCGGCGATCTGGTTGCCGAATTCCTGGCGGCGTGCGGTGTGGAGACGGTATTCGGCATCGCTTCCGTTCATAACATTCCCATGCTGGACGGCATCGGTCGGCGCAACGCCATCCGTTACATGATGGCCCGTGGCGAGATGGGTGGCGTGCACATGGCCGATGGCTATGCGCGCGCATCCAATGGCCTAGGCGTGTTCTTTTCTTCGACAGGGCCAGGGGCGGCGAATGCGGTGGGCGGACTGGTGGAAGCGCAGTTCGCCGGGTCGCCGGTGCTGCACATCACCGGTCAGACGGCGACGAAGTTCGTGGATAAGGAATTGGGCACGGTACACGAGGTGCCGGACCAACTCGGGATGATGGCGGCGGTGTCCAAGACCGTTTATCGCATCCGGCAGGCCAATCAGGCGCTGGGGGTGCTGACACGCGCCGCGGTGGACGCGTTGACCCCGCCGCGCGGGCCGGTGAGCGTGGAGGTACCGATCGATATCCAGCGCACCAAGATCGAGCGTCCGGCAATGCTGGATAATTTCTCCCTGCCGCTGCTGCCGCCGCTGCCCCCTTCGGAGGCGGCGCTGGATGAGTTGGCTGCGCGCGTGTTGACCGCCAAACGCCCAATGCTTTGGCTGGGCACCGGGGCAGCCGAGGCCGGTGGAGCGGCGACGCGGCTTCTGGACATGGGCTTCGGCATGGTCAGCAGCTGGAAGGGCAGGGGAGCGGTATCGGAGGATAATCCGATGAACCTGGCCGGGCTGCATGGAAATGGCATGAAGGTGATTACGGATTTCTACCAGACGGTGGACCTGATGCTGATTGTGGGCGCCCGGGTGCGTGGCCAGGAGACGGGTGATTTCTCACTGAAGCTGCCAGAGAACCTGATCCAGATTGATATCGATCCGCTGGCGAACGGGCGGACCTATGCCAACAAGTACTTCGTCAGCGGCGATTCCAAGCTGGTGCTGGAGGGATTGCTGAAGCGCATTCAGGGCAAGACGCAGATCGAGGCCGGCTATACGGCCGAATTCCAGAAGATGCGGCAGACTGCGCAGGCGGAATTCCAAGCGACGTTAGGGCCGTATGGCAGTTTCTCCGAACAGTTGCGCAAGGTGCTGCCGCGCGATGCGCTGTGGGTACGTGACGTGACGCAGAACAATACAACCTGGGGCAACCGGTTGTTCCCGATTTATGATACCACCTGCAACATCTATCCGGTGGGTGCGGGCATCGGCCAAGGCATGCCGCTCGGGATCGGCGCGGCCGCGGCAGCGAAGGGGCGCAAGACCATTGCGATGGTGGGCGATGGCGGGTTCTTCCTGAACGTGGGCGAATTGTGGACTGCGGTACAGGAAAATTTGGACATCGTGATCCTGGTGATGAACGATCAGGGCTATGGGGTCATCAAGCGCATCCAGGACAGCTTGCAGGGCGGGCGGCGGTTCTTCGCCGACCTGCAGGGGCCGGATTTGGGTGAGTTGGCGGGGATCGCCAAGATCCCGTTCTTCAAATGCACCAGCGCGGACACATTCGGTGCGACGGCGGCCAAGGCGCTGGCGGTGAACGGGCCCTGCCTTATGGAAGTGGATATGAGCCAGGTCGGCGAGTTTCCGCCGTATTATCCGTTCAACGTTCGTCCGCTGGGCTGAAGGGAGCGTGCTGCACGGTCTGCTGGGCTCTGTCGCGCTGCTCGCGATTGCCTTTCTGTTGAGCGAGGAGCGCGGCCGCGTTCCCTGGCGGACCGTGGCGACCGGTGTGGCGTTGCAATGGATCTTTGCGGTGCTGCTGACCGGGTTCGCGCCGGCGCGGGCGTTCATCCTGCTGTTGAACGATGCGGCGACGGCGCTGCAGGACGCGACGGACAAGGGCACCGGGTTCGTGTTCGGCTATCTGGGCGGTGGGGCGTTGCCGTTCGTGGAGACGCATCCCGGGGCGAGCTTCATTCTAGCGTTCAAGGCGCTGCCGCTGGTGCTGGTATTCAGCGCGCTCGCCTCGGCGCTGTTTTACTGGGGGGCGCTGCAGCGGGTGACGGCGGCGTTCGCCTGGCTGCTACGCCGGGCGATGGGCATCGGCGGCGCGCTGGCGCTGGGTGCGGCGGTGCACATCTTCGTTGGCATGATAGAGGCGCCGCTGCTTGTGCGGCCCTATCTGGCCCGGATGCAGCGGGGGGAGCTGTTCGCGCTGATGACCTGCGGCATGGCTGGGGTAGCAGGCAC
>CAINEA010000045.1 GCA_903847525.1 uncultured Acetobacteraceae bacterium
CTCCGCCACCAAGGTCACCAAGGAACTGCTGGACGCAGCACCCAACCTGAAAGTGGTGGGCCGCGCCGGCATCGGCGTGGACAACGTGGACGTGAAATCCGCCACCGCCCGCGGCGTGGTGGTGATGAACACCCCGCTCGGCAACACCATCACCACAGCCGATCACGCCATCGCCATGATGTTCGCCCTGGCACGGCAGATACCCGAGGCCAGCGCCTCCACGAAATCCGGCAAATGGGAAAAGAACCGCTTCATGGGCGTGGAGCTCAGCGGCAAGACCCTCGGCCTGATCGGCTGCGGCAACATCGGCTCCATCGTCGCCAACCGCGCGATCGGCCTGCACATGAAGGTGATTTCGTACGATCCGTACCTGTCGGAGAAGCGCGCGCTCGACCTCGGCGTGGAGAAGGTGGAACTGGACGCGCTGCTGGCCCGCGCCGACTTCATCACCCTGCACGTGCCGATGACCGACGCCACCCGCAACATCCTCTCGCGTGAGGCCTTGGCCAAAACCCGCAAGGGCGTGCGCATCATCAACTGCGCCCGCGGTGGCCTGGTCGATGAAGCGGCGCTGGCCGAAGCCATCACCGCCGGCCACGTCGCCGGCGCCGCGCTCGATGTGTTCGAGACCGAGCCCGCCACCGAAAGCCCGCTGTTTGCCATGGAGAACGTCGTCTGCACCCCGCATCTGGGTGCCGCCACCGCCGAGGCGCAGGAGAACGTCGCCCTGCAGGTGGCCGAGCAGATGAGCGATTTTTTGCTAACCGGCGCGGTATCCAACGCCATCAACATGGCGTCGGTATCCGCGGAAGATGCGCCGCGTTTAAAGCCCTATATCGAGCTCTGCCGCCTGCTCGGCGGCTTTGCCGGCCAGATGACCTTCGCGCAGGACGGCGTGCTGCGCCGCGTCGTCATCGAGTATGAGGGCCTGGCCGCCAACCTGAACCATCGCCCGCTATCGGCCGCGGTGCTGTCCGGCCTGCTGTCGCCGATGATGGCCGGCGTCAACATGGTCAACGCCCCGGTCGCGGCGCGCGAACGCGGGATCGACGTGACCGAGACCGTGCACGACCGCCCCAGCGAGTACCAGACCCTGGTGCGCGTGACCGTGGAAACCGACAAGCTGACCCGCTCCGTCGCCGGCACTTTGTTCGCCGGCGCCCGCCCCCGCATCGTCGAGATCAAGGGCATCAAGGTCGAGGCCGATTTCGGCCGCCACATGCTGTATGTCACCAACCAGGACAAGCCCGGCTTCATCGGCCGCTTCGGCGCCACCCTGGCAGATGCCGGCATCAACATCGCCACCTTCCACCTCGGCCGCTCCGCCGCGGGCGGCGATGCGATCTGCCTGGTATCGGTGGACAACACGGTGCCGGAAGCCGTGCTCGACGAGGTCCGCACCCTGCCTTTGGTCATGCAGGCCACCCCCCTGAACTTCTAATCCAGCCCAACCCAGGCTATCCTCCCCCCACCACTTCCGCTTCCCCCTCCCCCTCGTGGGGAGGGGCCGGGGGTGGGGGGCCGAGCCACCGCAAGAATCCAAGGGACCCAACCTGTCCGAGGACACCAAAGACCCCGAAATAACCATCCTCCGCCCGCAAGGCCGGCTGGACCTCGCCGGCGCCCCTTCGCTCGACACGCTTCTGTCCAAAGCCGCCGCCACCCACCGCTTCTGCGTCGTGGACCTTTCCCAGATCGCCTTCCTCGCCTCCGTCGGCATCCGCGCCTTGCTGCACGCCGCCCGGGACCTGAATGCCAAAGGCGGCCGCCTGGTCCTGTCCGGCCCCACGCGGGAGGTGGCCAAGGTCCTCGCCGTCAGCGGCGTCGCCGCCCTGCTGCCGATCGTCCCCGATCTGGCCGAAGCCATCCGCCTGGCCAAGCCGGATGCCCGAGAAACCGGATGACTGAGAAACCGGCCCGCCCCGCCGATTTCACCCTGAGTGTGCGCGCCACCGACCAGGACGTTCCCCGCGTTCACGCCTGGGTCCAGCAGGCCGCCGACACGATCGGCCTCGACTCCTCGGTGGTGTTCGCCCTGCAACTCTGCCTGGAAGAAGCCGTCTCCAATATCGCCCGCCACAGCGAAGGCCCCGCCTTGCCGGTGAATTTGTGCCTGCACGCCGCCCCCGGCCGCCTGACGCTCCGCGTGGAAGACCCCGGCCGCCCGTTCGACCCAACCCAAATCCCCGCCCCCCCGGCGCCGCGAACCTTGGAAGAAGCCGAAATCGGCGGCCTCGGCATCCATCTGATCCGCCAGTTTTCCTCCGGTCAGGCCTATGAGCGTGTGGATGGGGTCAATCGATTGGCGTTGTATTTTGATGCTTGACTGGCGGTTAAAACAACTTTTGAAATCCGCAAAGAAAATCAGATTAGAATCAGGAGATGCTGCATACCGACGTTGACGATCTACGAACGGATTGGACAATTTATGACTATCATGACAAGTGGCCTCGAACCCATTAGGCGCTCGTTCCGCGACTTATCGGATGCGGAAGTTGTCGACATCGAGAAAGCCTCCGCTCTCGCCAGAGTAGGCTGGACCGGCAGCTTCGGCTGGGAAGACTTACTGCAATCACAACGGGTTCTTATCTTGTCAGAAGCTGGCGCTGGCAAGACGTATGAGTGCCGAACGCAACAGGAAAAGCTCTGGAGGGCGGGTGAACCGGCTTTCTTCATTGATCTCGCTACATTGGCTGGAAGCTCCGTGCGCGACATGCTCAGCGTGGACGAAGAAGGGCGGCTTGACGCGTGGTTACATTCTCAATCGGAGATTGCGACATTTTTTTTGGATTCTATTGATGAACTGAAACTAACCCTTGGCAAGTTCGATCAGGCGTTGAACCGGCTTGGCAAAGCGCTGGCGGGTCAACTTGGGCGAGCGCGCATCATTATTACAACGCGCCCCGTTCCGATTGATCGAGAATTGATCGTCAGACATCTACCGCTTCCGGTGCCGAGAAAGGCAGAACCTACGGCGGAAGCCTTCGCCGATATGGTGATGGCCCATAACAAGAATCGGCCCACGGAAAAAGGAGAGCCTAAGACGTGGCGCTATGTTGGCCTGATGCCCTTATCACGCGGGCAGATTGGCGTCTTTGCTGCGCTCCAAGGCGTTTCCAATCCGGATGCACTTCTTGCTGACATCCACCAGCGTGACGCAGAAGAATTCGCCGAGAGGCCGCAGGATTTAATCGAGTTGTGCTCCGATTGGCGAGAGCATCACCGTATTCGCACTCACCTCGAGCAGGTCAACACTAATATCGAGACGAAATTAAAGCCGAGCCTTGAGCGCAACGAGAGAGCCGAGCTATCGACCGAGATGGCTATCGAGGGCGCCAGCCGAATGGCGCTCGCCGCGATGCTGAGCCGCAAACTCACACTGCGCTATAGCGCGAGTTCCGATAGTGTTGATGCGAGTGAGCCAGCACTCGATGCGTCGAAGATTTTGCAGAATTGGGGAGGTGAGACACGGGCTACACTGCTGGAGCGACCGTTATTTGGCTTTGCAAGCTATGGACGCGTCCGCTTCCACCACCGGTCAGTGGTGGAGTACCTCGCCGCAAAGCGGCTTGACGCATTGCTTGCTCACGGCGTGTCGATCAAGTCAATTAAACGCCTCTTATTCACGGAAACAGCCCAGGGCGTACGAACGGTTAGACCATCGATGCGTCCGGTAGCGGCTTGGTTTTCCCTTTCTCACGATACGATATTTGATGAGATCGTTAGGGTCGATCCGGCCGTTGTTCTGGACCATGGCGATCCGCAATCGTTACGACCCGCGCAGCGCATCAAGGCGCTGGAAGCGTATGTAGATCGCCACGGCAACGGAGGATGGCGCGGTCTGAGCACACCGCGCATTCAAGTGCATCGCTTTGCATCACGGGATCTTACGGACAGTGTGAATCGATTATGGAATCGAGGGATCGAAAACCCGGAAGTCCGCGAACTTCTGTTGCAGATAATTGCCGCCGGAAAGCTTGGCGGTTGTGCCGATATCGCTTACGCGACTGCCATGGATGCTGCGCGAATGATCCGCGAGCGTAGCCTAGCTATTGAGGGTTTGTTGAAGTTGAACGATCCGCGCCTTGAGGCGCTCTCGGTCTCGGTCGATATGGACCACTGCCTATGGCCAGACGCGATGGCGCGCCGCGCAATGCTTGATCTATTTCCTACCTATATGCCTGTCACGCGTTTGTCGCACATACTGCGACGTGTTCACGAAAGGTCGAGCGGTTTAGGTGACCTTAATTATCGTCTACCGCGTGAAATCGAGACCGCCGGCCTTTCCCCGGAGTATCTTGATCAAATGCGCCAGGCGCTGTCGGATCTGATCATCGAAGGCGTAACGTGGGATGGGGCCAAATATCCGCACCTTCGGACTCTCCGGCCCGACTTAATTGCCGCACTCATCGCATCGTGTCGCCGGCAAGGCGCCGAAGGCGTTAGGAGCGAGCCATGGATTAAGTCGAGTCTCCTTGCCATTCGCCTTTCGAAAGAGGAACTCAGCGACAAAGATGCCCTACAAGAATTGCGACGAGCGCTCGCAGACCTTCCTGCCGACGCTCGCGAAGCCGCGTTCTGGAAGGAAGACGCGTTTCTTGAAGATTTGAATAGGTCCGAGGTAACGTGGCATCGAATCTTCGATCGTTCACGCTATGGCGGCATTCAGCTTAATGATGAACTAGATGCCGCATGGGTTCGAAGGCGGCTTTCCGATCCAAATGAACCTTTGCAACAGCGAGAAATGATGCTGTGGTCTGAAATGCTCCGGCTCAACCGTGACGCAACGGATCATCGGGTGCTATTAGAAAGTCTCAAGCCGTGCGTCTCAGATGCGCCGAGCCTCACAGCGATTATTGATAGCCGTCTGGCGCCGCAGGCGAACAGCGCCGAAATACGCCGGATGGAAACAGCAAACGCCAGGCGCACTAAACAGGCCGAACGACGCACAGCGCAGGCACATGCGAGCTGGGTAAAGTTTTGGGACGAGATCGTACTGGCGCCAGACTCAGTCTTTTCCGAGGGGCGTGCTAAGAACACGGCATGGAACTTGTGGCAGGCGGTAGAGCGTTCCGGTCGAGAAAGTCGGGCTTCGGGATGGAATCGGCGGCTCATCGAGGAGCAGTTTGGCAAGGATGTCGCAGATAGACTTCGTCAAACGATGATGGTGGCGTGGCGCAAGGATCGACCCTCGCTCCGCAGCGAACGTGCCGACGATGCGAAGGATACTTTTCTCGTCAGATGGCAATTTGGTCTCGCAGGCGTTGCAGCGGAGGCCGAAGATAAGAACTGGGCGAAGCGACTGACTGCGCAGGAAGCTGAACTGGCGTGCCGTTATGCGCCATTGGAGTTGAATGGTTTTCCGTCGTGGCTCGAAAGCCTTGCCCTCGAACATCCAGCGCCGGTTGATCGCGTGCTTGGGGAAGAGCTCAGCCTTTCGCTGAGGGAGTTGACGGACGCAGACGTGTATTCCGTATTCTTGCAAAACATTAGTTATGCGCCTGCGACCATCGTGATGCTTTTCGTTTCCCGAATACGCGCTTGCTTGTCGGCGATGAGTCAGGTTAAGGCCGACCCCAACAACCCGCAATCGGGACAGAATCTCCGTCAGGCAATTGAGATCTTAGTTAAATACGGTAATGATGATGATCGCAATTTGATAGAGAATACTGCTAGGCGACATTTGGCAGAGGGCCTCTCGGTTCCTTTTGCAAACGTTTGGCTACCTGCTCTGTTTCATCTTAACGCGATCGCCGGTGTTGAGGCGCTCGAGAGGGGACTCGAGGCAAGCGAGATTTCGAAGTTTGGTGCTGGCGTGAAGTGGTTCGCGACGCTGCTCAGCCGTGACTATGGCGGTATTTCAGTTGACCTGCATGCACCGGGATTCACTCCGTCACTCCTGCTTCGGCTTCTTCGGCTTGCTTACCAGCATGTTCGGGTTGGGGACGATGCGCAGCACGAGGGTCATTACTCACCGGACTCTCGAGACAATGCAGAGAACTGTCGAAATGCGGTGCTGAGTGCCCTACTTTCAACTGAAGGTTCCGAGGGTTGGGCCATTAAGCTCCAGATGGCCTCCGATCCCCTATTTTCCCACATTAAGGACCGGGCCATCTCGCTCGCTGAGGAGAGGGCAGCCGAGGAGGCGGACTCTGTCGCGCTTACCGAGGCCGAGATTGCCATTCTTGATAAGACCGGGGAATCACCGCCCAAGACTCGAGAAGCGATGTTCGACCTCATGCGAGACCGCCTTGACGATATTGAGGATCTTTTGCTGCAGGATATTTCGCCACGCGAACTATGGGCCGGTATCACCGACGAGCATATTATGCGACGAGAACTGGCGCGCGCCCTGCGCGATGCCGCAAATCAGAGTTATAAGATTGATCAGGAAGCCGTGACTGCGGATGAAAAAGAGACTGACATTAGGTTATTATCAACTGGATCGAGTCAGCAAGGAACGATCGAACTGAAGCTTGGCGACAGGCGATCGGGGACTGATCTTTTCAACACGCTCCACAATCAGCTTTTGACGAAATACATGGCGGCGGATGAGTGCCGCGCGGGCTGCCTTCTCGTGACCATCGCCAAGGACCGGGGATGGGCACACCCCAAAACGGGCATCCGAATCGGTTTCGAAGAATTGATGATCGTACTTAATGAAGAGGCCGACCGAATCTCGAAAGAACTTGGTGGCACCGCTAAGCTGATGGCGAAGGGGCTTGACCTTCGTCCGCGCTTAGGGACCGAAGGAGAATTGCGAGATAAGTCTGTTTCCGTGCAATAAGGCTGGGGGAGGGCGCCCAGCTTACCTTAGAATTCGTAGCGACCACCCTCGCGTCAGATCGTGATCGGCGCCATGCCCAGCATCATCGCATCGCCCAATCCGACCGAATCAAGACGCCCGGCTAGGCCCAACCAGCGTGGCGCCGCCATCCACGCCCAGCACCTGCCCGGTGATGAAACGGGCCTGATCCGACAGCAAAAACCGCACGGCCGCGCCGATGTCCCACCCGGTGCCCTCGCGCCCGAGCACGGAGGCCTTGCGCCGTGTCTCGCGCGCCTGCTCCGTCATGCCGCGCGCATACACCATCGGCGTATAGACCGGGCCGGGGAACACGCAATTGGCGCGGATGCCCTCAGGCCCATGGTCCACTGCCATCGCCTGGGTCAGCGCGATCACCGCGCCCTTGGATACCGAATACGCCGTCAGTCCGCGCGGCCGCAGCGCGGAGATCGAGGAGATGGTAACGATCGACCCGCCGCCGGCGGTGCGGATCATCGCCGGGATCGCGTGCTTGCAGGACAGGAACATCGTGTCCACGTTCACATGCATCACCCGCGCCCAGTTCTCCTCCGTCTCCTCCACCACGGTCCCCTTGCTGCCGATGCCCACATTGTTGTCCAGGCAATCGAGCCGCCCCCAGCGCGACACCGCATCCGCCACCATCGCCTCGCATTGCGCGGACTGCGTCACATCGTACGAAGCGGCCACGGCGCTGCCGCCCTCGGCCTCGATCATCGCCACGGTGCGCTCGGCCAAAGCCAGCTCGCGGTCCACCACCAGTACATGCGCCCCGGCGCGCGCCAGCAGGATGCAGGCCGCGCGCCCGTTGCCGATCCCATCCCCGGCCGCCCCCCCGCCGGTCACGATCGCCACCTTGCCGATCAGGCCCCATTCCTCGTTTGGCGTCATCGTCTTCGTTTCCTCGTTGGTAATCGCGGTGATGAGTAGCCTCGTAGGGTGGGCTTCAGCCCACCACGACCGAGGCGGCCGGGCACGGAGGGCTAAAGCCCACCCTACGGCGCGATACAAAGGTCAATCTCAATGGCGGATGGGCATTAGTCAAACAACGTCGCCAGGCGCTGCTTGATGCTGTCGGCGATGTACAGCGCCAGCGCCTGGATGGTAGAAGTCGGGTTCACGCCGCCCGACGTGACCCAGATGCTGCCGTCCACGATGAACAAATTCTTCACATCATGGCTGCGCCCCCAGGCATTCACCACGGAATTCGCCGGATCGTTGCCCATCCGCGCGGTGCCCAGCAGATGCCCCGGACTGTTGAGCACGCTGCGCGACGCGGAAATATTCGTTGCCCCCGCCGCCGCCAGCACCTCCTCGCCCCGGGCGATGCCGTGTTCCATCATCCGCCGTGTATTCTCGCTGATCGCGTAATCGATCTTCGCCGCCGGAATGCCGTTACTGTCCGTCAGCACCGGGTCCAGCGTCACGCGGTTATGCTCCTCCGGCAGATCCTCGCACGCCACGCCCACCTGCACCCGGTGGCGGAACAGCGAGCGAAAGCTGCGGTGATGGTCCGCCCCCCAGGCCAGCCGCCCGGCCGCGTCGCTGGTGATCGCCTCGTTCGCCGGCCCGGTGCCGCGGCCGAATTGCAGCATGTAGCCGCGCACGAAATCCCGCTGCGGATCGGTCTCGTAGAACTCCTTGCTCCACACCGTCAGCATCGGCCCGCGATCGCCGTCCACCTCGTCTTCCACATAGCCGAACACCTGCGGCCACGGGTGCAGCATCAAATTCTTGCCGACCAGTCCGCTGGAATTCGCCAGCCCGTTGGGAAAGCGCGAAGACGCCGAATTCAGCAGCAGCCGCGGCGTGCCGATGCCGTTGCAGGCCAGGATCACAACCTCCGCCGGCTGGAACCGCTCGATCCCCTCCGGATCGTAGTAGATCGCACCGGTCGCCATGCCCTGTTCGTTGGTGGTGATTTCCCGCACCCGGCAGCGCGGGCGCAGCTCCACCCCGGCCCGGATGGCGTGCGGCCAATAGGTGATGTCCGTGCTCGCCTTCGCCCCCTGCGCGCAGCCGGGCGTGCAATGACCCAGATTGATGCAGGCCGCCCGCCCGTCATACGCCGCCGTCGCGATCGCGCTGTCCGACGGCCACCAATGCCAGCCGAGCTTGTTCATCGCCTGCGCGTAACGCGTCCCGGTCCGCCCCAGCGGCAACGGCGGCATCGGCGGCTGACGAGGCGGAAACGCCGGATCGCCGGCCAGGCCCGAAACCCCCATCCGCAAATCGTTCTCGGCAAAGAACGGCTCCAGCGTGGCGTAGTCGATCGGCCAGTCATCCGCCACGCCATCGAGCGACCGCACCCGGAAATCCGACGGATGCATCCGCGGGAAATGCGCGGTGTACAGAATCGTGCCGCCGCCGACGCCGTTGAAATTCGCCACCTTCATCGGCGAGTTGTCGTCATTCACCGGATAATCCGTCGGCCGCGCCCGCCGGTTCGGGCTGATGTCGAAATCGCCGTAGCGCCGCGCCTCCCAGTCCCGCCCGTTGCTCGGCAGATCCGACGGCTTCATCCAATCGCCCTGTTCCAGGCACAGGATGCGCATCTTCGTTTCCGCCAGGCTCCAGGCCA
>CAINEA010000046.1 GCA_903847525.1 uncultured Acetobacteraceae bacterium
GCCAATTCGTTGGCCAATGCAGGACGTGGCAACACGTCGACCGGCAGCGCGGTCAGTACGCAGAGGGAGAACATGGTCCCGCTGTCGGCCTTCAGCCGGTTCGTGACCGGCCTGACTCCGGTGAGCGTCAATCACACCGGCACGTCGGTCTCCAGCTCCATCGCGTTCAACCTGCCAGACGGCGTATCGCTGAGCTCTGCGGTCGCGGCGATCGACCAGGCGACCAACCGCATTGGCATGCCGGTGAGTATCCGCGGGTCGTTCTATGGCACCGCCAAGACGTTCCAGCAGTCGCTAAACAACGAGCCGCTGCTCCTGCTGGCGGGCCTCGTCGCGGTGTACATCGTTCTGGGCATACTCTACGAGAGCTACTTCCATCCCCTGACGATCATCTCCACGCTGCCTTCGGCTGGCGTGGGTGCGCTGCTGGCGCTGCTTGTCACCAACATGGAGTTCTCACTTATCGCCTTCATCGGCATCTTGTTGCTGGTCGGTATCGTGAAGAAGAACGCGATCATGATGATCGACTTTGCCATCAGCGCCCGGCGCGAGGAAGGCTTGGATCCGCTCCCCGCGATCCGCCAGGCCTGCCTGCTGCGCTTCCGGCCAATCCTTATGACGACCTGCGCCGCCAGCGCCGGCGCGCTGCCGCTGGCGTGGGCCGCGGGCGACGGCACGGAGATGCGCCGTCCGCTGGGCGTCTCCATCGTCGGTGGACTGTTGGTCAGCCAGTTGCTGACGCTCTACACCACGCCGGTGATCTACCTGTACATCGAGGAGTTTCAGCAGTGGTGGCAATCGCGACGGTCACCGCAGATCGTGGAGGCTTTGGCATGAATGGTGTCGGTCGGTTCTTGATGGCTTCGCTCGGCGCGCTCTGCCTGACCGCCTGTGCAGTCGGTCCCTCCTATGTACGTCCGGATGTCGCGGCGCCGGCGGCCTGGCGAGAGCTGGGGGACTGGTTGCCGGCCCAGCCGGCGGACCTGGCGTCGCGTGGCCCGTGGTGGCAGGTCTATGCAGATCCGGTGCTTGACGACCTGGAGGGGCGCATCGACGTGTCCAACCAGTCGCTGAAGGCTGCCGAGGCTGCCTGGCGGCAGTCCACTGCGCTGCTGAAAGCCGCCCGGGCCAGCTACTGGCCAGGCGTATCCGCCACCGGCGCCGATACGCGCAGCCGTCGCGGCACGGGCCCGACGCAGACGACCCAAAGCGTAGGGGCCACGGCGAGTTGGGAGGTGGACGTCTGGGGCAGTGTGCGTCGCGGCGTCGAGAGTGCCCGGGCCTCCGCGCAGGGGAGCGCCGCGCAGCTGGCTGCGGTGCGTCTGTCCCTGCAGGCGTCGCTGGCAACGAATTATTTCGAGTTGCGCATTCAGGACGGGGTGCAGGCCCTGCTCGACAGCACGGTGGAGGGCTATCAGCAGGCGCTGAAGATCACCGAGAACCGCTACCGGGCTGGCGTCGCGACGCGTGCGGACGTCGTGACGGCGCGGACGCAGTTGCTCAGCGCGCAGGCGCAGCAGACCAATACCGGGATCCTGCGGGCGCAGCTCGAACACGCCATCGCCGTGTTGATCGGGCAAGCGCCGGCCAACTTCACGCTGGCGGCCGCTCCGCTGCCCACGGCGGTCCCGGAAGCGCCAGCCGGGGTACCGTCGGCCCTCCTGCAGCGTCGCCCCGACATTGCGGCCTCAGAACGGCAGGTCGCCGCCGCCAATGCCCAGATCGGCGTGGC
>CAINEA010000047.1 GCA_903847525.1 uncultured Acetobacteraceae bacterium
ATATCAGGCGACGGCCCGGCCGCCTCTCCAGCTTCGACCGGTGCCGGGTCCCATTCCCAGGGCGTGCGAACTCCCATCCGAGAGCGAGCATCCCGGCCGGGAGTGCGGCCACGACGCCGGCGCGCTGCACGTAGCCGCGCATGGTGCGCAGGTCGCGATGGCGCGTGTGGCGCATGATGTCCTCATCGCGCACACCGTTATTGTACGCCTCGGTGATGAAGCCAACGCGCAGGGCATGCGCGCTCATGCGATCGAAACCCTCGATCGTCTGCCCGGCCATCCGGATCCGGTGCGCGAGGATCCGGCGCACCGCGTCCGGGTTCAGCGCCTTGTCGCCGATCCGGTCGCCGGTGCTGATTTTGCGAAACAGCGGTCCGGCTTTCCGCTTCGCGATCGCCTGCCAGTCCTCAAAGGCCCGCACCGGGCAGGTCTCCACATGCCGCCCGCGCGGCAGGCCGATCTCGGCCCCCTGCCCTGCCTGGTCGGTCTTGCCGCGAGCGATCCGCAGACGCAGGCCGCCGGCAACGGACACCAAATCTTCCACTCTCAGCGCGACAAGTTCGGAGCGGCGCAATGCTGCGGCGAAACCGATCAGCAGCAAGGCACGATCCCGCCGGCCGCGGGCGGATCGGTCGCAGGTGGCGACCAGCTGGCGCAGCATTTTAAGGGTCAAGGCCCCGGCCTTCTGGACCGGGCGGCCATGTTCGCGCAGCAGCCCCCGCAGCGGTTCCTGGATATCCCGGTGGGCCGGATTCCAGGGCAGGTCGTTGAAGCGGTGCATTTTACCGAGTGCGGAGAGGCGCCGGCGGATCGTCGTCGGCGCATGGCTTTTGGCGAGACTGCCAAGATACGCCCCCACGGTCCTGGGTTCCGCCGGAACGGGACAAAACCCTTTTTCGGCACACCATTCGGCAAAATGGGTCCAGTCGGCCTTGTAGGCACGCAGGGTCGCCGGCGAGGCGGATTTACGCGACAGCGCCTCGGCTTCCTCGAGCGCGGCCTGGCCGGCTGGCGTGGGCGCCGGGCCGGGAACGATCGCACGGCCGAAGGTCTCCGCCGCGTTGGCGACGACAACGCCGTGCAGGACGCGTTCGGGATCGGGGGCAGATTCGGCCATGGAACAGAGACTCTACGACGCGGAGTCCGCTGACAAGCCGAAAAATTCCACTAGGCGCGATAACCGCGCTTATCGCGCTTAGGTCACTACAGATGCAGAGACACGGGCTTCCGAAATAGAACTCAGTTCTATATCAAGAGCCTATGCGAGCGCTCTTATATACCGAGTTTGTCGTTCTCCTGGCCCGCGCCGGCGTCAGCCAGGCCGAGTTCGCGCGCCTCACCGGCGTCACTTCCCGTCAGGTCAACAACTAGGCCCGCGGACGCGCCGCCGTGCCGAAATGGGCTGCCCTGCTAGCCGTGACGCTCCACGAACTCTCGCCAGAAGCCATGGCGATCTCTCTCGAGGAGACGTCCTTTGACTGGCATGAGATCCTCGGCGTCCCGCCCAACGCAGATGCCAACACCACCCGAAGGGCCATGACCCAGCTGGCGCTGCGATATCATCCGGATAAAGGCGGCCAGCCCGAGCAAATGACCCGCGTCAATGCCGCCTACGAGCACGCCCAGCAGGCTGTTTCACTGGGGCGAGCGAAGGTTCGCTGATATCCAAAGGTGCCAACTGAAGCGCGTGAGGAAGATCGACACCCAGGCCTACCAGCGCATGGCGAAAGCGGAAAATACCCGCAACGCCTACCGAGCGGCGGTGCGCGCCTGGTGCGACTGGTGCGCCAAGCGCGACCTCCCTCCCCTGCCCGCCTGTGGCCCTGACGTCGCAACCTTCCTGGCGGCGGAACGCCGGCGGGGCATGACGCCCAACACCATCGATCTGCGGCGCGCCGCCATCCGTTACCTGCACCGCGCCGCCGGCTGCCCGGTGCCCACCGACGATGCCTGCGTGTCGGAAACCGTCGCCGGCATCCGGCGCGACGCAGCGGCCAAAGGTGAATCGCCGGAGAAAAAGGTTGCCGCCACCGCCGCCATCATTCAACAGCTGCTGGCCGCTATCCCGGACGATCTGCGCGGCAAGCGCGACCGGGCCATTTTGCTGGTTGGCTTCGCCGGGGCGCTGCGCCGCTCTGAGCTGGCCGCCATTTGCGTCGATCGGCTGGAAAAGACCGACCGCGGCCTGCGGTTGACGATTCCACAGACCAAGGGCTCGCAAACCACCGCGGTGATCGTCCCCCTGCCCTACGGCCAGACCGAGCTGTGCCCGGTGCGCGCGCTGACCGCCTGGCTCGCCGCCGGCAGCATTGTGGACGGGCCGGTGTTCCGGCGCGTTTGGCTGCCGCGAAAGGGGGCCGCGGATGACCCCCTCCCCCGCCCCGGATCGGCCAGGATGCCCTTACCGCGCGCTCGATCGCCGACATCGTCCAGGCCCGCGCCGTCGCGGCGGGGTTTGGCCGGCGCGACCTCGCTGGCCACAGCCTGAAACGCGGCGCCCTGACCACCGGCATGGATCGCGGCATCCATCCGGCCAAGCTCAAGCGCCTCGGCCGGCATAAATCCTTTGACGTGCTCGGCGAGTATCCGGAGTTCGGCGACCTGTTCGAAGGCCACCCGCTCAGCGGCGTCTTGTAGCCGCGCCCCCGCGGCCGCGCAGGATGATGCCGCAGGGCTGATCGCACCACATCGCACTGTATTGCACTTGGAATAGGGAGTGCATTAAAGCATGATCTGGTGCGATCCCCTGCGCACGGAGTCTCGATTGCTGTCCTTCACACCGAGCTCAAAACTCGAAAAGGCGCTGAAAGCGGTCCAGGCCGAGGTGAACCGCCTCGCCGCGGATCTCGAACGCCTGCCCGACGCCGAGGCATCGTGGCTGCACCGCTGGGCGCTGATCAGCACCATCGGGGGATCGACCCGCATCGAGAACGCCGTGCTGACCGATGCCGAAATCGACTGGGTCGACACCGCCCTCTCCCAGGAAGGGCACGTAACGGCCTTCGACGCCAACAAGGCGGCCATCCTGGACAAGCTCTCCAAAGACCGCGAGCGTAGCGTCGAGGAGGTTGTCGGCTGCCGCGAGGTCCTGGGAATTGTCTATCTCCAGGCGGCCGAGCTGTTCCCGCTGGCGGAGAGCATTGTCCGCGGCCTGCATCACACCCTGCTCAGCTTCTACCCGGCCGCCCGGTTCTACGCCGGCGGCTACAAGACCAGTCCAAATCAGGTGGTCTCCGTCAATCATGACACCGGCGAGCGCCGGGTCGTGCTCGACCCAACCCCACCCGGCCCGCAGACCGAGGCGGCCATGCGGGACTTGATCGTCTGGTACAACCAGACGATCCGCGAGCATGCCTGGCCCCTGCTGGTCGCGACCGAATTCGTGTTTCGCTTCCTGGCGATCCACCCCTTCCAGGATGGCAATGGCCGCCTCGGCCGCGCGCTGTTCCTGCTCGCACTGATGCAGGGCGACGATCCGGACTTCAGCCAGGTGATCCGGTTCATCTCGATCGACCGTCAGATCGAGCGGCATCGCCCGCTCTATTACACGGTCCTGCACCAGGCCTCCGGCGGCCGGTTCCACGAGGACCCCCGACTCTACCAGCTTGAGGGGCTCGCATCGTTCTTCCTGCGGATGCTGGAAAACGCGCTGGCCGACATTGCCATCCTGCGCCGCCGCTATGGCGCGTTGCAGCGGCTGTCGGAAAGCGCGGTCACGGTGCTCGGCTGCTTTCGATCAACCCCGGAACGGCGCCTCAAGGTGGCTGATCTCATGACGGAAACCGGGCTGGTGCGCAGGACGGTGCAAAACGCCTTGGTCAGTCTGACCGAGGCCGGCCTGCTGCAGCGTCTTGGTGCCGGACCGGGGACACGATACCAGCTGATATTTTGAACGCCGCAATCACATTCTCATCGACAAACTCGGCCAATGCGTAGGCGAGGCGAGCGTCTCTCACCGCCAACATCCACCGGTGTTGAGACTTCGCGTGATCAAAGAGATGAATGGCGGCGCTCCCTACTATGTGGGTCCGGTTCGGAGCGCACCACGCGTCCCCCTCCCCTGCCCTAGATCAGATGGCGTGGTGTCGTGGCCAGAGCTTCGAGATCGCCTTCCTGGAGACGGTTCTGCGCGACCGCAAGAACGGCAATCCAGGAATGCCTGCGCTCAATGAGATTTAGGCAAAACCGGTATGACTTGCATGGCCCGGCAGAATGCCCCATATTTTGTCCCGAACGGGGTCATTTTGTGAGACTATTATCATGTCCTCCACCGGCTTTCTGATGTCAGCCTCCGGCGACAATGGCTTTATCGCGGCCGATCGCGTCAGTGCAATCCTCCATATCACCCGCGGCGAGCTCGCGCTGGCTCTTGGTCTCTCTCGAGAGGCAGTCTCGAAGACCGCCCGGGTGCGTACACCCGCTACGCAGTCCAGACTGCGCGACATGGTCGAAATCCTCAACCGAGTGCGTCCGTGGGCTGGCTCACCCCAGCAGGCATTCGCGTGGTACCGCTCGCAACCCCTTTCCTCCTTCGGCGACCAGACTGCCGAAGACCTGGTCAAGGAAGGGCGAGCCGAGGCCGTGAAACGCTATCTCGACAGGATCGCGGTCGGCGGCTACGCGTGACGCTGAAAGGCGTTGTCTATCGCGCTCATAATCCTCGCTGGGCCTTCGATCCAACCTCCGGTGCCGGGGCCGCCAGGCATGGTGGCCGTTTCAATCCGATCGGGATGCCGGCGCTTTACACATCGTTGCGCATGGAGACTGCCTGGCGCGAGGCGCAGCAAGGCTTTGCCTTCAAGGCACAGCCGCTGACAGTTTGTGCTTATCAAGTTGATTGCGCCGAAGTGGCTGACCTGACGGACAACGCGACCCGCGCAGCATTGGCCATCGACCCCACAGATCTCGCCTGCCCATGGGAAGATATCGCGTCGAAGGGGCAGACGCCACCGACCTGGGACCTGGCACGGCGCCTCAGCGTCAGCGGAGTCGCCGCAGTGATCGTGCCGAGCTTGGCCCCCGGTGCGATTGCGGCAGACCGGAATGTGGTCTTCTGGCATTGGTCCGATGTCCCACCTTGCCAGGTGGTCGTCATTGACGATGAGGCACGACTCCCGAAGGACGATCGCTCCTGGAGGTGACATTCCCCGGACGGGTCAATGCCCCCTGCCTACTCCCTCTAGATTGCGTTCGGAGCGCCTCGGGCAAAATTGGGTCCAGAGCGTTCTCTGGCGGCAGCACCAGGTCCGTCGGCGGGCGTTCGATCACCGCTCTGCCGGATTTCTATTGCCCGCCGTCCGTGCGCGAGTGAGTGATCGCCAGTTTTATCCTGCACACGCGCTTGCGCGCATAGATACGCGCGTGCTCTCGCAAGTGCGCATCTCCGTAGATATTCACTTAGGAAGTTCCAGATAGGGCAGAGCCAGACTTAGTCGGGCCTCCCAATCGTCTTCGGTGTACCGTTATCATCGGTTCGCATCAATCGGATTTCGTCGGCCAAAATTGGTTTGCGCGTCGATCCGCGTCCGCGTCCGAAGTGCCGGCTGCCCACAAAACGTGCCCAAATGGTGCCATCCGCCGAATAACATGATCGATCTGCGATGAACGAGCGCCAGTGGAGTCGTCCACACGACTCGGCCGATCAAGATCGCGCCGCCTCCCCTGCCCTCGTCCGTATGCCCGTACCATTTTCATCGGTCCGGCATGAGCGTCGCCAGATACTGCTCCATAGCCGAGATGATGGCTTTACGGTCAGCGGTCAGTGCGCTGGGGAGCGTGAAGGTCACCCCTGCCCTACCCTCTCGCTTGGCTTTTAAGAACACCTTTCCTGCGGCGTCCTTGAATTGCTGCTCGGAGCGCGGCGGAGTCGGCTTATCCCGACCCGCTTTGCAGAGACTCGCCACAACAGCCGCAGCCGGAAACAAGGTTACGGAAGCCTCCTGGCGGGCGCGCTGGTCCGCCGAGAGCTTTAGCGCCTCATCGAGAACCTTTTTCCGCGTCAGCGGTTGATTGAGCAACGGAGCCAGCGCGGCCGCATGGGAAATCCCAATGGCATGCCTGGACTGGAAGCAGGTCAGTATCTCCTCCGGCAGACGCGCCAGATCCAGATACCTGCTGAGCCAACTCTTGGAGACTTGCAGGCGATCCGCCATGCGCTGCTGATTGCCTTCGTAATACCGCTCCACTGCACGGGCATAATCGGATGCACGTTCATAGTCAGACAGGTCTTTGCGGGACCGGTTCTCGAGGTCGGCGATCCGAAAGGCCTCTTCATCCGTCAGTTCACGCGGTTCGATCACGAACTTGAAATCGGGATAGTCGTGCACACGCAGCCAGGAAACGCTCCAATGCCGACGGGCCCCACAGATGACCTCGAAACGAACGTTCGGATCATCGTTCACTCGTCGACCGATCGCCGGCACCTCCTGCCGACCTTGCGCGCGAAGGCTGGCAATCAGATCCGCACACACCTCCTCGTTCAGCGCGGGATAGTCGCGATTGTGCCCTGACCAGATACGGCAGACCGCTGGGTCAACCAACTCATGGACCCGCGTGGTTACGGCGCCGGTCGCTAACTCGGCCAACCGATTGACCCTCGTACCGAGGAAGCCCGATTTGGGCGGGCGGCGCGGTTCAGATGCCGGATCCCCACCGCTTACCAGATCTGCAAACCCTTTATTACCCAAGGCCATGTCGCATTTCCATTTTCTATCAACGTACTACGCCGAAGTTGCAGACCTGCAACTCGCGGGACTTGTCAGAGGCCACTCTACCCGTCGAATGCGGGCAGGGCAGGGGATTCTAATGTCGGTAGCCGTAGGTATCTTCTAACCTTAGTCTATAATATTCTTCTTTGTTTTCAATGTATTGGGGTCGAGTTGCAGGTCTGCAACTCTATAGTATCCCCTCGGCCCGCAGACGTTCGATATGGCTTGGCCAGGTCAATCGTACCTGTATTTCGATCTCAGCATTGACTGCGTTGAGATAGGTCAGGCAACGCTGATAAGTCTCACGCGACGTCACTGGCTGTTGCAGCTCATAGACTGACATCATCCGCGCCGAGGCATTGTCAATTTCCGCACTGTCGCGCAGCACAGCCCGCAGCATGTTTTCGCCAAAAAGAGTACGCATGATCTGCAGAAGTTCACGCTGCATCGACTTCTGTTCGTCTGCGCGTGTCGCCAGAAAACGGATCCAGCGCAGATTGATCGGCAGGTCCCGCTCAGCCAATGCGCCAATGCTCTCATACAGCATAGCGAGAAAGCTCGTGGTCGACGTGAAATCAACGACCGTCGGCGGAACCGGGATTAGCAGGGCATTAGCGGCTCGCATCACCGACAAGGAAATCGTGCCTAAGGCCGGGGGGGGGTCCAGGATTACCACGTCAAAATGCTCGGCAATCGAGGCGATACCCTGCGACAGCCGGTTCAGCAGCAGATGGTCACTGCGCGCTATCTGTGCGGCCAACTCGTATTCAGCGGAATAAAGACGCAGGTTGGCCGGAATCAAACACAGTCCATCCCAATGCGTCTCACGAACCGCATAGGACAGACTCGACATCTCCGTATTGCGGATGAACGGATAGAGCGTGTCCTCCTCCTGAATATCCAGGTCTGGGACGTACCCCATCATCATCGTCGACGAGCCCTGGCTGTCGCAGTCAACGAGACAAACCCGATAGCCGCGTGTAGCCAGATACTGAGCCAAATGAACCGAGACCGTCGACTTGCCGACGCCGCCCTTGAAGTTTTGTACCGCGATGATTGAGAGCGGGTCGGATGCGGAACGCCAGGGCTGAGTTCCGAACACCCCGCGCATGGCGTTGACTTCGGAGAGCGTGTAGCCGATCCGCCGGCCAGATTCGGTACGTGGCACGTTTGGCAGACGGCCATCCTTCTCGGCATCGCGAATCGCGGCACCTGACCGCCCGACAAGCTCGGCCGTTCGCGTGATCGAGAAGCGTGGCGACCGGCGGATCTTGGCCGTTCCGCTCTCGTCGAGAACATCACCGCGCGCACGCAGCTTGGAGACGACATCGATGGCACTGTTGTACAGAGCCTCGACCGTGCTTGCGGTTTCAAAATCTTCCACGACGAGCCTTTATGTGCTGGTGCGTTAGCGCGTCACGCGCTCCCGATAGCCGATTGTCGGTGGTGCAGCATCACCACACGCTACCGCCGCTCGGCGGATCTCTGCATCAAATGTCTTCCGGATATAGTCCGCCCTGAACCGCGATCCAACGAAGACCATCTGGCCATCTGCGGTGTCTTCGGTGACTGCATCTGAAAGCCAGTGTCTGGCATTGCTCTCACCAATCGCGGATCGAAAAGCCGTCAGAAAGTCCGGCGCTGCCGGTGTCGCCCCTTCGGGCATCTCCCGGGGAGTTTCCACAGGCAAGACGGATACCAGCCGGAGTGGACGACGCTGCAGCGGGGCAGGGGAGGAGTAGAGGCGAATTGCCGTAGTATCGAATTCCGCCTTCGCTTCCGGATAGACCGCTGAGACCTGGCGTTCCCAGGAATCACGTATGGTCTGACGAAATTTGCGAATGTTCGTCCCATCATTCCCAAAATGGACCGCCAGCTGGTTCCAGCTAAGCAATGTCGTCCGGTTCTTCGCGATCCGCGGGAGCCGGTAGGAAAGCCAGGTGTAGAGGTCAAGTGACGTCGCTGAATCCCGCAACTGGCGGACGGCATTCTCATCAAGTGGAACAGCGTGCTCGCGCAAATGCTCAAAGAACCCTTCGGTTAGCAAAATCTCCCGTGAGAAGCCGCCGCTGCGGGCGTTCACTCCGGCATAGTCATTCGTCAGCTTGACCTCTTTGACTGCGAATTCCTGGTCACCTTTTTCGTTCTGATTATCCCACCGGATCATCCATTCGCAGGCCAAGAGCCGGTCCAGCTGCTGACGGATCAGCGTGGCTGACCCCCTTGGACCGTAGCTGATGGTCCGAAAGCCCATCCGCCGCATCCAGTCCGTGAACGAAGAGCCCAGAACAATATGTCGCGAGCGGGTCCGCACTGCCTCTGTCATGATGTGGATAAGCACGAGGCGGGGCAAAGATCCGTACGGAACGCCCAGAATGCGCATCTGCTGCTGGCCATCGATTCGCTGCAGAACAGGACGTGGTGTGATCGCGAGAGTATATTGCCCGTCCTGGCGAATGATCGGCGCGTTCTCATCCACTGGACGTCGCACGGGAAGCGACATCGCGCAAAGGGCCGAGTGGAGGAAACTTGGGATCGGCTCCTCTAGTGCCACAGCCTGAACTCGGTCGAAGAGCTCGGGCTCGCCGAGCTCAACTGCATGCTGCTGAGCAGCGTTCTGGCCTGAGCCTTTCAGCAGTGCATGCACCTGTTGGCCAAGCGGGAGTGGGCGTTGCGCCACTGCTCTATTCCTTTAAGTAGCGACTCGCATCACCAAATGACCATTACCACGTTACCATACGATCGCGAATGTACCAATGACTTTCGAAATTATGGTGATTCGCTCTCAGAATGTGAAAGTTGACCGATGATAACCGTGCAAGAAATCCTGGCCTCGGTAGCCTGAGGCACTTCTTAGGGATCTCTTTAGGATTAGTACCTTCATCATCGGTCTGACGATGCATTCCGTACCCTGATCATCTGCATGACTCCGTCGTCGTGTACCGCCGTCATCGGGTTGGCGAACGCTTTGCATCGGTCGCTTCGGTCCGTACCAATATCATCGGTTGCTCCGGCGACTACGGCGGACATGGCCATCGCCGACGGCCTCTCGGGCTCCCAGGCGTACCGAGATCATCGGTCCACATGCGTAAAAGCCAATGTCTCCGATAAATATGAACGACACACTTTTCGCCTCATTGATATACTCCACTTTAATCGTAACTGCCCACGTGGCTCGGCCCAGCTACGCCAATCGTAATCGGCCCATCAGCCTGAACGGATTGCTCAT
>CAINEA010000048.1 GCA_903847525.1 uncultured Acetobacteraceae bacterium
CGGAGGCCTACCGGCTATTGCCGTTGCTGCAAAGCGTCTGGTACGTGCCGGCCGGGCTGGACATCTGGAACCAGTTGTTGGGCAAATACCCAGGCCGCTACGCCACGATGAAAGGCATGAACGTGCCGCCGCCGAGCTACGGCCCGGTGGTCTGGAACGACGACCAGCAGCCGATCGTCGAGCCGGGAACGGTGGAAGACCGGCTGCACGCCTACATGGTCGCGACCATGAGCGGCGATGTCCGCCGCTCCTACGGCCTGTTCCTCGGCCTAGCCGCCGATCCCGCGATCCGCCCGCAGCTGCGCGACACCCTGCTGTTCCTCGGCCTGATCGACGTGCAGGACACGGTCATCGGCCGCAAGGCGCGCAACACCGGCCACAAGGCCCTGCGCGCCCGCGCCGTGGTCGACCTCGCCGACTTCATCGGCTGGGAACGGGCACACGGCGTGTTCTACACCGGCGTGCCGGACATGGCGGTGGGGCCGCTTTACTAGTCCGCTTACGACGCCGCCTGCGTCGTGATCACCGACGCCTTCCCCGACGGCGGCAAGACCCTGAAACAGACCAACACCGCCTCCCTCTCGCCCGAGCAGGTGGAGGACCTGGTGCGCCTGCTGATGGAAGCGGATATCGGCACTGTCTGGAGCACGATCACCGACCATCTGCGCAACGGAAAATCCATCCGCAGCCTGGCCGACACCATCCAGATCGGTGCCGCCGAACTGATCCTGCGCACCACAATCGGGCGCAAATTCACCGACGCCCAGCATCCGTTCGACTATTGCAACACCGCCAATTACTGGCTGCGCACCAGCGACAATCCCTACCAGCCGCGGATCCTCTATCTGATGGCCAACTTCGTGAACGATTCCGCCCGCTCCGGCCAGCTCTACACCTCGGTCCTCGAGCAGGAATGCGCCGCCTTCGACGCCAAGGGCCGCACGCCGGAAGCGCTGCTGAAACTACAGGACGAGTCGATCCTGTCCTTCGATATCGCCCACAGCACCGCGATCGCCAACGCCTACATCCAGGCCGGTGGCGATCCGGACGCCTATATGTCCAACGTCGCCATCACCGCCTGCAAGTTCCAGGACGATCCGCACAACCAGAAGATCAGCCACTCCACCTTCGAGGAATACCAGCACAACTCCACCCATCTGCGGAACCGCCTGCTGCTGGCCTCCGTCCGCCTGCTCGCCGGCTGGCCGAAAATGCCGGGCGAGCGGGATTGCTACGCCCGCTTCATGCAGGACTGGATCCGTCACTGAATGACCCACGCAACGGCCAGCCTTCCCCTGCCGCTCGCCGGCGTCACCGTGCTCGACTTCGGCCAGATCTTCCAAGGCTCCTATGCCAGCGTGCTGATGGCCAAGGCCGGCGCCAACATCATCAAGGTCGAACCGCCACACGGCGAACCGCTGCGCCAGCGCACCCCACCGGGCCGCAAAGGCACGGTGTCCTTCGCCATGCTGAACGCCAACAAGCGCGGCATCACCCTGAACCTGAAATCCCCACGCGGCCGCGAACTCCTCTTCGAGATGGCCCGCCGCGCCGATGTCCTGCTGGAGAACTTCGCCCCCGGCGCCATGGACACCCTCGGTGCCGGCTGGTCCGTGCTGCATGAAATCAATCCACGGCTGATCTACGCCACCGGCACCGGCTACGGCATCAGCGGCCCCGACCGCGACAACCTCGCGATGGACCTGACCGTGCAGGCCGCCTCCGGCATCATGAGCGTCACCGGCTACGCCGACCGCCCGCCGGTGCGCGCCGGCATCACCGTCGCGGACTTCATGGGCGGCACCCACCTCTACGCCGGCATCGTCACAGCGCTCTATGAACGCGATCGCAGCGGCCTCGGCCGCCTGGTGGAAATCGCCATGCAGGAGGCCGTCTACTACACCCTCGCCGCCCCGTTCGAGGCACTGACCCGAACCGGCCAGATTCCGCCGCGAACCGGCAACGATTCCGGCGGCGCCGCCTCGCCCTACGGCATATTTCCCCTCAAGGACGGCTATCTCGCCATTCACCCCGGCAACGAGCAGCACTGGCGCAACATCCTCAAGGCCGCCGGCCGCGAGGACCTTCTGGAAGACCCGCGCTTTCGCACCATGCACGACCGCTCTCGCCATTCCGCCGAAACCAATGCCGTTGTCACCGCCTGGACCGAGCAACTCACCAAGGCCGAAGCCACCGCCCAGGCACGGAAGTTTCGTATCCCCTGTTCCCCCGTGCGCGACGTGTCGGAAGTGATGCACGACGCTCACATGCACGGCAGGGGCATGCTGGAAACCATCGAACACCCCGATCACGGTCCGGTGGTGCTCCCCACAACCCCGATCCGCCTGCACGAAACCGCCATCGCCAAGGCAACACCCAGCCCCCATCTCGGTCAGCTCAACCCCGAGATCTACGGCGGTTGGCTGGGTCTGTCGGAACCCGAAATCGACGCGCTGAAGGCGGAGGGAGTGATCTAACCCTCCGCCTCGATCTGCCGGCCAACCTTGCTTCGGCCGACCGTGTGGCCTCGCTCTATCGAATGAGGTGGCAGATCGACC
>CAINEA010000049.1 GCA_903847525.1 uncultured Acetobacteraceae bacterium
AGCACCAGCAGCAAAACCAGTCCCACCACCGGCCCCGGCAGGGGCAGGCCGGCGGTGCGGGTGATCACCTCGCCGGTGAACTGGCAGACGATCAGCAGGGTCAGCGAGGGCAGCATCTTCCGAATTCCCGTTTGCGGTGTCGCGGCATATCAGCATGCCGCGCCACCGCAAACGCGGGAAATCAGGCCGCCGCGGACAATTCCAGCCCGGCCACGGCCGCCTCGCCATCCAGCACGGCGGCAACCGCATGCACCACAGCGGCAATGCGCACCGCCGCCTGCACCTGCTCCTGTGTCAGCCCGGCATGGCGAACCGCCTTCTCGTGGCTCTCCATGCACATCGCGCAGCCATTTACCGCCGACACGGCCAGCGAGAGCAGCTCGAAATCGGCCCGCTCCATGCCCGGCTTCGCCATCGCATTCATCCGCAGCCGGGCCGGCATCGTCGCGTAGTCGCCGCCCACCGTATGGGTGAAACGATAATAGACATTGTTCATCGCCATGACCGCCGCCCCCGCCCGGGTCGCCCCCAGCGCCTCCGCACTGAGGACGGGAGCGAATTCTGCGGTGATCGCGGCGGTAACCTCGGCATTGCGCGACGCCAGCGCCGCGGCGACGAACACGCTCGCACGCTGTTGCACGGACAGGCTGGGCTCGGCGGCGAGGGTGCCGAGGTTCAGCCTGATGTCCTTGGCATAGTCGGGCAGGCGATCTCGCAGGCTCTCGATCGACATGTCATGTCTCCTAATTTCAACGATCAATCTCAATGCTTAGAGGCGCAGCAAGTTCGGGGCTCCGGCCCAGACCTTGGCAGGGCAGACCCTGGCAGGGCAGACCCTGGCAGGGCAAAGCCCCGCCGGGGACTGGGGCAGAGCCCCATTCTTTCAGGCGGCGGGGCGCAGGAAGTCTTCGCCCTTGTTCCAGTTGCAGGGGCAAAGTTCGTCGCTCTGCAGCGCATCCAGCACCCGCAGCACCTCGGACGGGTTGCGCCCGACGGACAGGTCGTTCACCGCCGCGTAGCGGATGAGGCCGTCGGGATCGACCAGGAAGGTCGCGCGCAGCGCCACGCCCTCGTTGCGGTCCAGCACGCCGCAGGCGGTGGACAGCTCGCGCTTCACGTCGGCCAGCATCGGGATCGGCAGGTCGCGCAATTCGTCATGGTGAAGGCGCCAGTTCAAATGCACGAACTCGCTGTCGATCGACACGCCATAGACCACGGTGTCGCGGTCGGCGAATTCCCGGGCGAGTTTGCCGAACGCCACGATCTCGGTCGGGCAGACGAAGGTGAAGTCCTTCGGCCAGAAAAACACCAGCTTCCACTTGCCGGCGTCGGTATCGGGTCCGATGTCGGTGAATGCGGTGGCAAGGTCCAGCCCGGCCGGACCGGCCTTGACGGCCTTGAGGGTAGATTTGGGGAAGCTGTCGCCGATTGTCAGCATGATTTGTGTCTCCGTTAAAGCGCACCCGATCTGGGTTGCGTCTGACGGGAAGATGGCGAAAGGGAGATAATCGTGCCA
>CAINEA010000050.1 GCA_903847525.1 uncultured Acetobacteraceae bacterium
CGGGGCGCGTCGGCGCGGCCAGTAGGGCGGCGAGTGGCGAGGCGGGATTGAGGGTCATCGCTTCACTCTTTGGCTGCCGCCGGGCGGCGCATCGGCACCAGCAGCAGGGCAGCCAGGGAGGCGAGGCTGAGACCGGCGGAGAGGGCGAGCACGCCGACGCCGAGGCGATCGAGCAGGAAGCCGAACAGCAGGGGGGCTCCGGCCTGGGCGATGCGGGCGGGTGCGGACAGGATGCCGGTGCGCCGGCCGTAGCCGGCCGGCCCGAACAGCGCCAAGGGCAGCGTTCCCTTGGCGACCGTCAGCATGCCGTTGCCGGCACCGTGCAGGATTGTGAACACCGCCGCCGCCGGCCCTCCGATGATGCCGAGGGCCAGGGCGCCCAGCGGATGCAGGACGCAGGCGATGCGTCCCGATACCAGCGGATGGATCTTGCGCAGGAGGCCGAACTCGATCAGGCGCGCACCGACCTGCGCGGGGCCGACAAGCGCGCCGGCGGCGATCGCGGCGGCCGTGCTGGCGCCGGCCGCTTCCAGCACGCGCGGCAGATGCGCGGCCATGCCGGTGCTGACGACCCAGGTGGCGGCGAAAACGAAGGCCAGGGCCGCCGTGGTGAACCGGCCCGATGGGCCTTCGGCTGGCGGTGCCTCCACTGGCGGCGCGCCGGCCGGTGGGTTTGGCGTCTGGATTACTGTCGGCGGCATCGCCGCGGGCAGGGGCACGAGGAACCGATTGACCGGCAGGCCCAGCAGCAGATGCAGGCCGGCCCAGACGGCACAGGCGCCGCGCCAGCCCAGTTCGACGTTCAGGTACGAGGTAACGGGCCAGCCGATGGTGCTGGCAAAGCCGGCGATGAGGGTGATACCGGTGATCGAGGCGCGGGCGTCGCGGCCGTACAGGCCGGCGACGGTGGCGAAGGCGCTGTCGTAGAGGCCCAAGGCCATGCCCACGCCCAGAATCAGCCAGGCGATCGTCAGCAGCACGGGTCCGTGCGTCGCGGCCAGCAGCGCGAGCCCGGCGGCGAAGACGAGGTTGGACACGCACAGCACGTCGCGCCCGCCGCGCCGGTCGATCGAGCGGCCGGCGGCTGGGCCGAGAAAGGCGGTCAGCAGCAGGGCGACGGAGAAGGCGGCGAATACCGCATTGTTGGAGATTTGCAGGTCGCGCGCGATCGGGTCGGCCAGGATCGCGGGCAAATAATAGGTGGAGGCCCAGGCCAGCGTCTGCGTGATGCCCAAGGCCGACACCACGATCGACGGGCGCGGGGTCAAGCGGCGCGGTCCGTTCCGGGGCGCATCACGCCGTCGCGGGGGGATCGAGCAGGTCCAGCACCAGTTCGGGCGGACGGCAGAGGCGGACGCCTTTCGGGGTGGCCACGATCGGGCGGTTGATCAGGATGGGGTGCGCCTCGATCGCGTCCAGCAGCGCCGCGTCTGGCAGGGAAGGATTGTCCAGCCCCAGTTCGTCATAGGGCGTGCCGTTGCGGCGCAGCAGGGAGCGCACCGGCTCCCCCATGCGGCGGGCGAGTTCCTGCAGTTCCGACCGGCTGGGTGGGGTTTTCAGATATTCCACCACCACGGGCTCCACGCCGGCGCCGCGGATCAGCGCCAGGGTTTCGCGCGACTTGCTGCACCTGGGGTTGTGATAGAGGGTCACGGTCATGTCGGGCCTCGGCTTGGACTTGGGTTTTGCGCATCTGAACCGGTAATCGGCGTTCTGTCACGGGCGGCCGGAGCTGCTGCCTCCCTTGCCGGGCATCGGGGATCATTGCATTTTAGGCCAGCAATGCGGGCGGCGCCCGCGCAATCGGGAGAAGCGAACATGGCGAGCATCCAAATCAAGGCCACCGACGGTTCCGGCAGCTTTGCCGCGTATGTGGTGGAACCAGCCGGCAAGCCAGCGGGCAGCGTGGTGCTGATCCAGGAGGTGTTCGGGGTGAACCAGGCGATGCGCGACATCGCCGCCTGGGTGGCCGATCTGGGGTTCATCGCGATCTGCCCGGATCTGTTCTGGCGCATCGAGCCGGGCGTGGACATCACCGACAAGTCCGAGGCGGAGTGGAAGAAGGCGTTCGAGCTGTTCGGCAAGTTCGACCAGGCGAAGGGCATCGAGGATCTGAAGGCGACGCTGGCGGTGGCGCGCACCCTGCCCGGCGCGAACGGCAAGGTGGCGACGATGGGCTACTGCCCGGGCGGGCGGCTGGCGTTCATGATGGCGGAGCAGTCGGACGCGGATGTGAACATCTCGTATTATGGCGTCGGGCTGGACGGGCTGGTCGGGGATCTGGGGAAGGTCACGAAGCCGTTGCTGGTGCATATCGCCGACAAGGACGAGTTCTTCCCCGCCGAGGGTCGCGCCAAGACCGTGGCCGCCGCCAAGGGGCATCCGCAGATCGCCTGCTACAATTACGATGCCGACCATGCCTTTGCCCGCGTGGGCGGCACGCACTGGCACGGGCTGTCGGCGACGATCGCCAATGGGCGCAGCGCCGCGGCGCTGGCCGCCGCGCTGGGTTGATGAAAGCAGTGGGCGCCTGAAACGGCACCCGGGGGCATAGGCCCCCGGTGCTCGGTCGTCGCGGTTGTGGTGGGCTGAAGCCCACCCTACGAGGGCTAGGACGGCGCAGGTCCCCGGTTTGGGCCTATTTGTGCAGCAGCAGCCCGCGCACGCCGTGGAGGTCTTCGAAGACCGCGTGGCAGAGAGCGCGCATTTCGTCATTCGGCTGCACGAGGTCCGGTACCATCACGGTGATCATGCCTGCGGCGTGGGCGGCGCGGACGCCGTTGTGGGAGTCTTCCACGGCCAGGCAGTTGTCCGGGGTTACGTCGATGCCCAGGGCGGCCTTGAGGAAGATGTCGGGGCGGGGCTTGGAGTGTTCGACATCGTCGCGGGTGACAACAACGGAAAAACGGTCGCGCAGGCCGGCACGGAGCAGGTTTTCCTCGGTGTTGATCCGGGTGGAGGCGGTGGCGATGGCGGTTTTCAGGCCGAGGGCGGCGATGGTGTCGAGCAGTTCGGTGACGCCGGGCTTCATCGGGACGCCCTGGGCGAGGCGTTCGTCGCGCCGGGCGAGATAGGCGCGGCGATGGTCGTCATAGGGGAAATCCTCGCCGAGGCGGGCGCGCAGGCCGGCCTGGAACTGGTCGCGCGAGCCGCCGACCAGGGTATGGAGGAAATCATGCGGCAGGCTGTAGCCGAAGGGGGCGACGGTCTCGCAGAAGGTTTCGACGTAGACGCGCTCGGTGTCCAGCACCGTGCCGTCCATGTCCAGGATGACCGCGCCGACCGGGCGCGGCAGGCGGATCTGGATGCTCGGCGCGGCAAGCGGCGCCTTCGTGGTCGTGGTGTCCCGTTCGAGCATGGTTGGTTTCCCGCCGGAGCGGCCCTTGGTTGAGGGGGGTATGGTAGGCCGGATCGCCTGGGCCGCAAAACACCGTAGAAGTTGGTGTAGCGCGAAGGGCGTTGCAGCCTAGGCCAGCTGGCCGTAGGTTCTGACCCGGGCAGAGCCGAGGCGATAGCCTACGGGTGTCTGTTTTTGGGGCTTTTCAGGCATATCTTCTGCAAGTAACCGGAGCAAAACTCCGGGCACGGGGTCGATTTCGCTTTCGCGACGCGGCGCGTTCTGAATCAATGCGCGCATGGTTCCTGCCCCGGATTTGCTCTCACTTTCATCGACCGAGTTGCGCGATC
>CAINEA010000051.1 GCA_903847525.1 uncultured Acetobacteraceae bacterium
AGGCCGATCGCCTGGTCGGGGAGCTTTCCCATGGGGACCAGCGCGCGGCCGAAATTGCCATGGCGCTGGCGCTCAAGCCGCGGTTGCTGCTGCTGGACGAGCCGACGGCAGGCATGGGCGAGCAGGAAACCTATCAGGTCGCCGGGCTGATTAGGCGCCTGCATCGCGACCTCGGCTATACCGTGGTGCTGATCGAGCACGACATGCGCGTGGTGTTCAACCTCGCCGACCAGATCACCGTGCTGGACCAGGGATCGATGCTGGCCCAGGGCACCCCGGCGGAGATCGCCGCAAATGCCGCGGTGCAGGCCGCCTATCTTGGAGACGAGGAATGAGCGGCGCCAACGGCTACGCTCTCGAAGCGAGCGGACTGAATACCTTCTATGGCAAGAGCCACATTTTGCACGACGTCGCGCTGCGCTGCGCCGAGGGCAAGATCACCACGCTGCTGGGGCGCAATGGCGCGGGCAAGACCACGACGCTGCGCAGCCTGGTCGGGCTGACGCCGCCGCGCACCGGCACGGTGAAAATCTTCGGCCAGGAAACGACCAAGCTGCCGACCTACCGGGTGGCGGCGCTCGGCGTTGGGTATGTGCCGGAAGGCCGTAAGATCTTTCCGAACCTGACCGTGGACGACAATCTGCGAGTACCAATCGAGCGGCCCGGGCCGTACACAATTCCCAGAGTGTACGAGCTTTTCCCACGGCTGGCCGAGCGCAAATCCAATCTCGGCCGCCAGCTTTCCGGCGGCGAGCAGGAGATGCTGTCGATCGCCCGCGCGCTGCTGATCAATCCGCAGCTGTTGATCCTGGACGAACCATCCCAGGGTCTCGCGCCGCTGATCGTGCGGGAGGTATTCCGCATCATCGAAACGATGCGCGCCGAAGGGATCTCCGTGCTACTCGTCGAACAGAACGTGCGCATGAGCCTGGCAATCTCCGACGACGCCTACGTGCTCGAAAACGGTGAGATGGTTTATTCCGGAACGGCCGCGGAACTGTCCCTGGACGAGGACCGCATCCAGGCCCTGGCCGGCGCCAGCGCCGAGGAATGGAAACTGGAGGTCTGAGTCAGCAAGTGAGGCTGCGGCATAGCCCCGGCCTTGCTTCCTATCCCAGCCGTCGCTGCAGTTCCGACCAGCGGTCCAGGATCGGCAAAATACTGTCCTCCTTATCCGCGGGTAGGCTGAACACGACGCGGTCGATGCCGATCTGCTGGCAGAAGCGTAGCTGGTCGATTTTTTCCGGCACGCGGAAGATGGTGATGGGGAGCGAGGCGGGGTCTCGGCCGGCTTCGGTGGCCATCTGGCGGAACTTGTCGATGAGCACGCCGACGCCGTCCTTTTCCAGCCGATCCGCGCGCGGGATCCAGCCGTCGCCATAGCGGATGGCGCGGCGGGCGGCGAAGGGGAAGGCACCGCCGACGATGATGGGTGGGTGCGGCTTCTGCACCGGTTTTGGCCATTGGTTCATCTTGTCGAAGTTCACCAGTTCGCCATGGTATTCGGCGTCATCCTGTGTCCAGATCGCCTTCATCGCCTCGGTGCGCTCGCGCACCAGCTTGTGGCGGGAGGCGAAGTCGGTGCCGTGGTTGTCCATCTCGTCGCGGGTCCAGCCATTGCCGATGCCGAACAGGAAGCGGCCGGCGGAAAGCTGATCGATGGTGGAAACCATCTTGGCGGTCTGGATCGGATCGCGCTGGTTCATCAGGCAGACGCCGGTGCCGATCTTCAGTTTCGTAGTGACGGCGGCGGCGGTGTTCAGCGCCAGGAACGGATCGAGGATGTCATAGTATGGCCGGGGCAGGGGACCACCGCCGGGATAGGGCGAGACTCGAGACAACGGAATGTGGGAATGTTCGGGCACCCAGAGCGATTCGAAGCCGCGGTCTTCCAGTTTCCTGGCCAGCGCGGCCGGGCTCATCGAGTATTCGGTGAAGAACATCACGGCGCCGCTTTTCATTACGGTTCTCTTTAAGTGTCGAAGTTGGTGGACTGCGCTTCGCTGAGCGCCCTATGGGTTCTTCAGCCAGGGCATGTTCTGCTCGAAGGCGGCCTCGAATTTGTCGATCGCATCGGTGAAGGTCAGGGTGATGGCGATGTCGTCCAGGCCTTCGAGCAGTTTCTTCTTGCGGAAGGGGTCGATCTCAAAGCGCGTGGAAAAACCGCCTGGGCCGGTGATGGTCTGGCTTTGCAGGTCCACCGACACGTGCGCGCTGTTGCCGCGTTCGATCGCTTCGCGCAGGGCCTGCACCTCGGCTTCCGGCAGCACCACGGGCAGCAAGCCCTGCTTGAAGCTGTTGTTATAGAAAATGTCGCCAAAACTGGAGGCGATCACAACGCGGAAGCCGTAATCGTGCAGTGCCCAGACAGCGTGCTCGCGCGAGGAACCGCAGCCGAAGTTACGGTCGCCGACAAGAACCTCTGCCGGTGCGTAGTCGGGTTGGTTGAGGATGAAACCGGGTTTGAGGGTCCCGTCCTCGTTGAAGCGCAGATCGTTGAATAGCCATTTGCCGTAGCCGTCGGACTTGGCGTGCCAGAGATAGCGGGCCGGGATGATCTGGTCGGTGTCGACATTCGGTGTCGCCATCGGCAGGGCGATAGCGTCGATGCGGGTGAATTTTTCCAAATCAGGCATCCAACAACTGGCGAACATCGGTGAAATGGCCGGCGATGGCGGCCGCGGCAGCCATCGCCGGGCTGACCAGGTGCGTGCGCGCGCCGCGGCCCTGGCGTCCCGCGAAGTTGCGATTGGAGGTGGAGGCGCAACGCTCCCCGGCGGCGACAAGATCGCCGTTCATGCCGACGCACATAGAGCATCCGGCGTGGCGCCATTCGATGCCGGCATCGAGGAAGATGCGGTCGAGCCCCTCGGCTTCCGCCTGCGCCTTGATCAGGCCGGACCCCGGCACGACCATGGCCCACACCGAGGCTTTGCGGCCTTTCACGACGGCGGCGGCAGCCCGCAGATCCTCGATCCGGCTGTTGGTGCACGAACCGATGAACACGCGGTCCACCGGGATGTCGGTGAACTTGGTGCCGGCGGTCAGGCCCATATAGTCGAGCGCGTTCTGCATCGCCGCACGGCGTTCGGGGTCCGGCTGGTCAGCGGGGTCCGGCACCTTGCCGGTGATCGGCGCGGCGTCTTCCGGGCTGGTGCCCCAGGTGAGCATGGGCACGATCGCGGAGCCGTCCAGCGTCACCTCGGTGTCGAACACCGCGCCAGGATCGGATGGCAGGCTGCGCCAGAAGGCGAGCGCCTGGTCCCACGCCTCGCCCGAGGGCGTGTAGGGGCGACCTTTGAGGAAGGCGTAGGTGGTTTCATCGGGTGCGACCATGCCAGCCCTCGCCCCGGCCTCGATCGACATGTTGCAGAGCGTCAGACGGCCTTCCATCGACAGGCCGGCAATCGCGGGGCCGGCGTACTCGATCACGTGGCCGCTACCGCCCCCGGCGCCAACGCGGGCGATGATGGCGAGGATGACATCCTTGGCGGTGACGGCGGGACCGAGCGTGCCGGTTACGGTGACGCGCATGGAGCGGGGCTTGCCCTGCCAGAGTGTTTGCGTTGCGAGTACATGCGCCATTTCGGAGGCGCCGATGCCAAAGGCCAGGGCGCCGAGGGCGCCGTGCGTGGCGGTGTGGCTGTCGCCGCAGACCATCAGCAGGCCCGGCTGGGTAATGCCCTGTTCCGGGCCGATGACGTGGATGATGCCCTGGCGCGGATCGTTCAGGCCAAACACGGTCATCCCCGTGTCGGCAGCGTTGCGGTCGAGTGCGGTGACCATGTCGCGTCGGCCGGCTTCGGCAATGCTGGCCATGTCGCGAGTGTGGGTTGGCACGTAATGGTCGGGGGTGCCGAAGGTGCGGTCCGGCCGGCGCAGCTTCAGGCCGCGATCCCGCAGGGTACGAAAGCCCGCGGCCGAGCCGTCATGCACGAGGTGACGCGCGACGTGCAGCAGCACGGCGCCGTCCTCGCGTTCCAGGATGGTGTGGCGCTGCCAGATCTTGTCGAACAGCGTTTGCGGATGGCTCATTCGGCGGCTTTGGCCGGGGTTGCGGGCACACGGAACAGGGTGCGGCGCGCGTCCCATTCGTCGGCGCCAAAACGCGCGAAGACCTGCCGTACCGTGAGGCCGTTGGCGGGGTCGGGGTGACGATGGGTGGTCTTGAGCTGCTGCAGCGCCTCGTCGCAGACGCCGATGACGCTCTTGAACAGCAGGCCCGGCACGATGGCGAGCTTATAGCCCATGGCCTGGGCATCGCGCATGTCCACCAGCGGGGTCTTGCCGCCCCAGACGACGTTCAACAGGCACGGACCGCGCACGCGCTTCGGTACGGCGGCGATTTCTTCCAGTGTCTGCGGCGCTTCGAGGAAGGCCATGTCGGCGCCGGCGTCCAACGCCTCGTTGCAGCGGGCGACGGCTTCGTCGAGCCCGGCCATGGCGCGGCTGTCGGTGCGGGCGATCAGCAGGAAGTCCTTGTCCTGCTTGGCGGCGGCGGCGGCACGGATTTTGGCAATGAAGTCCTCGCGCGGGATGATTTCCTTGTTGTCGAGATGACCGCATTTCTTCGGGAATATCTGGTCCTCGATGTGCATGCCGGCGACGCCGCGGCGTTCGTATTCCTGCACGGTGCGAAAGACATTCAATTCGTTTCCGTAGCCGGTATCGGCATCCGCGATCACAGGCAGGCCGGAGGCGCGAGCGATCAGCCCGGCGTTGTCGGCCATTTCCGACATGGTGACGAGGCCGAAATCCGGATAGCCGAGCGAGGCGGCGGTACCGGCGCCGGTCATGTAGACGGCGGAGAAGCCGGCCTGCGCGATCAGTTTGGCGGTGATGCCGTCATACGCGCCGGGGGCGATCACCATGTCGTTGCCGCGCAGCAGGTCGCGGAGCTTGCCAGTTTGGATCATTGCTCTTCCTCCGTTTGGTGTTGGGAGGATGCTAGCCCTGCAATGCGGCGGTGGGAATGCCCGGTCCGTGTCGTTCCCAGGATGGAACGCTTTCTGAGTGACGGATTCGTTAGAAAGCGAAAGGACCTACCCCGTTTCCGAGGCAGGTCCATGAACGCGGATCGGTCCTGACATATGTTGCCCGAACGGATATTGGGGGCGGAACCAAACGACTGGACCGCGCCGAAGGTATCGTGCCGGCCTCGTGGGGCCGGATGTCAGCCTTTGGAAGAGGCGGCCTTGGGCTTCTTCAGGCGATACCCGGCGATCAGTGCGTCCTTTTCGCACATATAGGCACCCTTCTTTGTCTTGCCGAAATACTGGTCGTCAGACAGATGGATCGCCTTGCTGGGCATCGCAGCCCAGATCACGGTGTCTTTCGGGCAATGCGCCGCGGCGGATGCCTCGTCGGCGAACTGGCCGGCCTTCAGCTTGGTGGTTTCGGCCATGGCCGTGCCTGCGAACAGGGTGGCGAGAAGTGCGGCGGAAGCGATACGGATCATCATCGATCTCCAGGAAGGGACGGGCGGGAAGGAAAGGCACTCAGGCGCCCTGAGAGCCAACGGATAGCGTCTGCTAACCTGTTGGCCGGGCAAGGCACGCAACGATCGTCTCGTTTACCCGATTCGCAATCGGCGTTGCCGAGAGCGTAGGACGCGGGCATCCGAACTGGTCAAGGGTGATTGTCCGGCGGGATGCCGATCAAACTGCCCGCATGTTGGGCATGCAGCCCAGGAATAAGGCTCGATATTTCGACGCGGCCGCAGACCAGCGCAGCCGATTGGCGCGCTGTGAGTGCAGGGAAAGGTCTGAATAGGAAAGCCGGCATGGGTTTTGGCATCTCCGGGGTCTGCGACGTTTCGAGTGATCTGCTGAAATGCAAGAGCCATGCCGACATTGCGGCGATGTAAGGGGAAGCGTTCGGAACGATGAAGCCAGCCTGGTTATTTCGCGTGTGGTCGCGCGAGCTGAAATGAAGGTCTTGTGACCGAAATTGAAATTACATAGGCTTCATTGGTCTCCCGGAAGGGGCTCGTCCATCGGCGCGAATGTAGCCGGGCTGGGCGGATAATCGGGGGCAATGATAAGAAGGGTTAACGACGGGCACAAAAGACGGGGCGCAGAGTGGTCCTATGCCAGCGAAAATATCGGAATTCCTGACGGCTTCCTCGGAACGGTCCTCGGCGGACTTTCTGATCGCCGGGACCCGGCGCCGACCTTTGAGGCGATTGGAACGTGCTGGGGAGCGGCTTGCTCTTCGGTATTTGTTCTCGAGTTTCATCCGGCACGGCAGGCTGGTCGTGATCGCATCGGACGGTTCCGTGCAGGAATTCGGTGATGGCCAGGGGCGGGCGATCACGGCGCGCATCCACGACAGCGGAACGGCCAGGCGCATATTGCTATACCCGGGACTGGAAGTCGGCGAGGCCTATATGGATGGCCGCCTGACCTTCGATACCGGCGACATCTCCGATTTTTTGGATCTGGGGCTGAGCAATCTCGGTTGGCAGGTGCCAGGGCCGATGGGCCGGCTGCAGTACAAGTTCGCGACCCTGGCCCGGCGGTTTCGCCAGCATAATCCGTTGGGCATCGCGCGGCGCAATGTGGCGCATCATTACGATCTGTCAGGCGAGCTGTACGAGTTGTTCCTGGACAGCGACCGGCAATATTCCTGCGCCTATTACCAGTCACCCGAGGATGGGCTGGAGCGGGCGCAGGTGCAGAAGAAGCGGCATATTGCGGCGAAACTACTGGTGCGACCCGGCGACCGGGTGCTGGATATCGGCTCGGGCTGGGGCGGCATGGCGCTGTACCTGGCGCGGGAATGCGGTGCGGACGTGACCGGTGTTACGCTATCGGAACAACAGCATGCGGTTTCCGAGCGTCGGGCCGCCGAGGCGGACCGGCAGAGGGTGCGGTTCCGACTGCAGGATTATCGCGAGGAGACCAGCACCTACGATCGGATTGTTTCAGTGGGTATGCTGGAGCATGTCGGGGTCAATCATTACGGCGAATATTTCCGTAAGATCGCCGATCTGCTGGCCGATGACGGCGTCGCGCTGGTGCATACGATCGGACGGGCGGAGGGGCCGGGCGCGACCAATGAGTGGATCCGCCGGTATATCTTCCCCGGCGGCTATTCCCCGGCACTGTCCGAATTGCTGCCGGCGATCGAGCGGGCCGGGTTGTACGTGACCGACATCGAGGTGCTGCGGTTGCACTACGCCGAGACGCTGAAGGCGTGGCGGCAGCGCTTCCTGGCCAATCGAGCGACGGTGGCGAAGTTGTACGACGAGCGGTTCTGCCGCATGTGGGAGTTCTATCTGGCGGGTAGTGAGGCGACGTTCCGGTATTCAGGTCACGTCAATTTCCAGATCCAGCTCAGCAAGCGGGTGGATGTGGTGCCGCTGACGCGGGACTATATCGTCGATTGGGAGCGCGGACGGGCGCGGGTGCCCTCCGGAGCGTAACTGCGGGCGACAGACCAGGAGACCGCGACCATTGTTTTTCGCGCGTTCAACCGACTTCAATGGTCCATGGTGCGAACTGTCAGGATAGCCGATTGTGGGATGACATAGTGGCTCGGCCAATGCCGCTCTATCTTCCGGTTGCCCATTTCGCGGCGGCTTCGTCATCCGCCGCATTGGCCTGAACCCATGCTTCCTCACCGTCGATGAAGCGTTCCTTCTTCCAGAACGGCGCGCGGGTTTTCAGCCAATCGATCAGGAAACCGGCGGCGTCCAGTGCCGCCTGGCGGTGGGCGGAGGCAGCGAGGACCAGGACGATGTTATCGCCCGGCAGCAATTCGCCGACGCGGTGGATCAGGGTGCAGCCGAGCAGCGGCCAGCGCTGCATGGCATCGGCGGCGATCCGGGCCATCGCCGTTTCGGTCATCGCCGGATAGTGCTCCAGGGTCATTGACACGATTAGGCGTCCCTTGGCGGTGTCGCGGACCGTGCCGACGAAGCACCCGAGGCCGCCGATATCCGTACGGCCGCGGCCGAGGGCGGCAAACTCGGCGCCGATGTCGAAATCTTCCGTCTGGACGCGGATGGTCGGCGGTTTGGACATGGCGTCGGCCGGGTCAGCCACCGGTGACGGGAGGGAAGAACGCCACTTCGTCGCCAGGCCCGACCGGCGCTTCCGGGCCGGCGAAATCCTGGTTGACGGCGCAGCGTACGGTCTGCCGGCTGGCGAATGCCGCCGCATGGCCTGGGCCACGGGCAATCAGCCAGTCGATCAGCGCGCCGACGGTACGCACGCCGCGCGGCAGGTTCATGGTTTCCTCGCCGGTGCCTGTGCGTTCGCGCAGCCAGGCGAAGTACAGTACCGTGATTGTGCCGGCCGCGTCCTCGGTTTCGGCGATCGTGGCGGAATCGGTCATTTCTTGGGTGCGGGCTTGAACTCCACCCGCCCGTCCGGATGGATGATGGTCTGGCTACCATCGGCGTTGGTCAGCACGGTCGCGCTGCCGGAGGTGGAGGGAGCGGTAGAGGGGGCCGCCTTCGGCGCGGGCACGTAGGCGGGGCTGCCCGCGCCGAGCTGCCGGGCATTTGGCATTTGCGGTTCGGCCGCAATGCCGGAGCCGGATTCCATCTGCAGGTCACGCAGCGATTTGATCGGCGCCGGCGGGCCGGGCCAGATCGTGCCGGTTTCCGTGGTCAGCGGCTCCACGGCCGCTGGCAACGCCTCGACCCGCAGCACATTCAGCGCGCCGCTGTCGGGCAGGTTTGGGTTGGCGGAAAAGGTATGGGTGTCGGAGAGGAACTTGCCGAAGCCCGTTCCGGTGAAGTTCGGCATGTCGGTCGGATCGTGCTCGGATATATCCTGCGATGCGCACGCGGCAGCGATCAAACACAGGCCAAGCAGGGCGGCGCGATGCATCAAGGGAAACTCCCGTCGGGACAGAATATAGACTTTGTATAACATGGAACGCGGCGTTGGGCACCGCCTCATCGGCCTGTGTCCGGCTCGGCCGGAAGCGCCAGGAACGTCAGCATCCAATCCGCGATGGCGACGGGTTCGTTCAACGGCAGCAGCGGTCGGTCGCACGCATGGAGGAGAGCGTCGGTGGCAACCGCGACAACTCCGGCTATCCCGGCGGCCGAAGGTTCCAGCGGATTTTCCGGCCAGATCGGCGGCTTGCCGAGAGCGGGACGGTGCACTTCCAGCTTGGCGAAAGGGTGGCCCTTGAAGCCTTCGACCAGAACCAGATCGACCGGGCTGAGGCGGGTAAGCAGTTCCGACAACGGCGGCTCCTCCCCCTCCACCTCGTGCAGTAGCGCCCAGCGCTTGCCGGTGGCCACCAGAACCTCGTGCGCGCCGGCCTCGCGGTGGCGATAGGTGTCCTTGCCGGGGCGGTCCATGTCGAAGCCATGATGGGCGTGCTTAACGGTGGAGACCGATAAGCCGCGGGCACGCAGCAGCGGCAGTACGGCAGTGATCAGCGTGGTCTTGCCGCTGCCGGACCAGCCGATAATGCCGATGACTTTCATGAGGATGCGGATCGTACCGGCTTCGCCGCCCGGCTCAATGCCGAGGGGCAGCGGCGTGGCGCAGGCCGGCGGTTAGATAGTCCCAGCCGGTGATCAGCGTCAGAACGGCGGCGATCCAGAGCATGGCCTCACCGATCAGATCGACCGGCAGGAAGCCGATCCCGAGCAGATGGGCGCCATTGCCGCCGGCGATCAGGGTGCCGAGTGCCCCCATCTGAATGCCGGTCTTCCATTTGGCCAGACGCGTGACCGGTAGGCCGATGCGGATGCCGGCGAGGTATTCGCGCAGGCCGCTGACCATGATTTCCCGCAGCATGATGACAATTGCGGGGTAGAGGCCGGCGGGCGACAGCCGGTCGTGCCCGGCCAGCAGCATCAGCGTTGCGCCCACCAGGAGCTTGTCGGCGATCGGGTCAAGCATGCGGCCGAAATCGGAGATCTGCCGGCGCACCCGGGCCAGCATGCCATCGAAATAGTCGGTGATGGCGGCGATCGCGAACACGGCGCACGCGGCCAGATCGCCGGATGGGGTGTGCAGCGCCATCAACAGCATCAGCAGCGGGATGGCCGCGATACGCGAGACGGTCAGCAGGTTCGGAAGATCGGTGAGCATGCCGCAACACTCATAGCAGCGTGATTGGCCTGCGGCTATCGGGCTGTCAAATCACGGGTGAAGGACGTGCCGGGCGGATCGGTCGTCAGGAGCGAGCCGCGATTTTGCTGGATGCGATAACGGCCTGCACTGGCGTGGCGCGCGGCAGCAAGCGTGTAAAAAGCGCGCGCCAGAGGGTTTTCCGCCGCTCGGTCAGTTCCGCGATTGCAAAGACGCTGAGCAATGGCACGACGAACAACGTGACCCTCATGGACATTGAATCCGCACGCCACGGCAACACGGCGGCAACGACCAGCAAGATTGGCATATGGAACAGGTACAAGGTGAATGTCGCGCCTGCGGCCCAGCGGATCGCGGCGGTGAGGCGTTTGGAAAGCTGCTCGAACAGGGGGGATATCGTGGCCACGCCGACAAGATTGATCGTGAACAGCAGGCCGATGATATAATCCTGAGCCAGCTGGCTGCGATTCAGGAAATGCGGGGCGAGCCCGAACGGGCGTTGGTGTCGGCCTACCCAGATCTCATAGCCGACCCAGGCCAGGATCGATCCGAAGAAACAGCAGGCGCTGAACAGTTTCGGCATGTTGTGGCACGGGCCGCGGCTGGAGGTGACGCGGTAGGCGAACCAGCCCAAGAGCCAGAGCGGAAACATGGACGCGATGGTCGGGCCGACGATCAGCAGCAGGGTGATCGTGCCGATGATCCGCCAGCGCCCTGATGCAAACAGGGCGACCCCGAAAATGGCATAGTACCATATTTCGTAGCCAAGGGACCAGTAAGGCAGGTTCGATCCGATCTCCTCATTGACCGACCAGAGTTGATTGACAAACAGGAGGCCGCTGAGAAACTGCCAGATTTCGCCCGATGGCTGGAAGGCCGGCATGGCCAGATAGAGGTCCGGTTTGATCGATCGGCCGATCAGGTCCAGCAGGAACGTGATCACCAGGGCCGGCAACGCAACGGAGTAAATCCTGGCGGCACGGTTGACCATGTAGACGCCGGCCGACCGTTCCCGCGCATCCGTGGCGTACGCGATGACGTAGCCGGACAGCACGAAGAAAACCACGACCGCTTCGGCGCCAAAGGGCGCCAATTGATACAGCAAGCCGCCTGTCAGATTATGGCCGGAATAGTGATCCACAAATACCAAAAACGCGGCGATGAAGCGGATCAGGTCGAGATACAGGGATGTCCCACGGCGCAATGCCATTTCCTTTTATTGATAATTCACGATAAAGTGAAAATTGTAAAGATATCGGAAAAATTACTTATACCATGTACCACTGTGGATTGAATACTGTAAAGTTTCTAGATGGCAACCTTTGGGAACATTTACGTCTGCGAAGGGCGGTTTGGACGATGCTGTGGATCTTGCGCGCGCGGCCGTCGGGTACTGCCAGGGGCAAGCTCTACCAGTGGACCGGGAACGGCTAGTCCGTGCGGGTCGCGGAGGTAGGGGCGGCAATCTGGGGATGGTTCTCGGTGACCGGACGCGCACGAAAAAGCGTGCGACGCAGAAATGCGCGCAGATGGTTCTTCTGGTTTTCGGTGACCAGCGAGAGCAGCCATACCGAGATCAGCGTGGCGCCGAGAAGAGGGAGGAAGGTTAGCCCAAACTGGGTGTTGAAAAAGCGCAGCAACGGCACGTGCATCAGATAGAGCGTGAAGCTGCAACTCGCGCCGGCCACGATCGGCTTGGCAGCGATGCCGAAGCGGAGATCGGCATAGCGGGCGGCCAGCAGGTTCAGGGCGACCAGGAGCCCGATCAGGAAATCGCCGGCGAAGTATTTGGAGTAGCGCAGGAAGTCCGTCGCGTGCGGGGGAAACAGATCCCAGAACGCGTTATCCAGTAACAGGTCCGCCTGGCTGGCGATGACGACAACAAGCAGCGTGAGACTGAGTGCGAAGGCAATTCGGGCCTGCGAACGCGGGATGACGTGGCTGCGGTGCCACGAGGAGACCGCGGCCCCGGCCAGCCATAGCGGGAACAGGATCCATTGTCGTGGGCCGATGATCAGCAGTGTCACGGCGGCCGAGAGATAGCGTCGCAGGCCGGTAAAATAGTACCAGCTGGCGAAGAGAATATAGTAGGGCACTTCGTAAGACAGCGACCAGAAGGCTGCATTGGAAAACGTCGTTTCGTTCAGAAACCAATAATCCGAACCGAACACCAGGAACAGCGACAGATACCGGCCGAAATGCTGGAAGTGGTAAGATAGTTGTCCGCCGGGCTGCAGCAGATCGACCAGAATGGTCACCACCATTGCGGGCAACACGACCGAGTAGATGCGCGCGATGCGGCTGGTGGCGTAATCGCGGAAATCGCGTTCCCGTTCGCGCGCGACATAGCTGATCACGTAGCCGGACAGCACGAAGAAAATGACGACCGCGGCGTGGCCGATATGCTCGGGGAAGTTGAACTGCCCGCCGGTAAATTGCAGTTGCCCAAAATGGGAGAGCAGCACCAGGACAGCGGCCGTCAGGCGCATCAGGTCCAGATAGACGGAAAATCCCCGGGGCATCACATTGGCGGCGGCAGCGGGTGATGGCTCAGGCGACAAGGGCCTGCGTCTTTGCGCGGGCGGCGATTTCTGCCCGGTTTGCGTCGATGGTGAACTTGCAGGCCCAATTCAGGAATTGCCAGCGTCCATAACCGCCGTCCACTGGGAAGGATCCCTTCACCCCGCCTTCGGTGTCAGGCGTTGTGGATGCGGTCATGCAGCGGCGGACGAAGGCATTGGCGGCAAGGGCGGCGCGGAGATAGGTTTCGTTGGAGGTGATCTTGTGCAGCAGCAGCCAGGAATGGGCGATCTGTGATGCACCTGTAAGGCAAACCCAGTCACTTGCCGGCCGCCAGTGCGCGTCCAGGCGGCCAGGCAGGGCGCCATGATTGGACGCGGTGCCTTTTGGCAAGGCGCTGATCAGTCCGTCGGCGAGGGCGATGGAGGCGCTCAGGTGGTGCGGGTCCCGGCCAGCGAGATAAGCCTCGACGAAGCCTCGTAGGGTATAGCCCAGCGTGTGGGTCAGGGGACGGGTTGGCTGGTCCAGGCAGCAATCGGCCATCCAGCCATTGGCTGCCTGACGGGTGATCGCCCAGTCCACGTTGGCCAACGCAGCCTTGAGGTAGCCGCGTCCTGGTTCCACGGCGTCCGCGTCCATGAGGCCCCAGGCGACATGGGTGTAGTAGGTTTTATCGTCATGCGTGGCGAAGGGCGAGTGGTGCTTGCGCCAGGCGCCATCGGCGTCCTGCGATGCGACCAGCCAGTCGGCGGCGTGGATCATGGGTTCGCGGAAACGTTCATCGAGGGTGACGCCGGCGGCGAGGCCCATCAAAATCTGCCCGGTGTTGAAGGTGACCGGCACGCGAGGCGTCTGATGCACCATCCCGCCCTGGAAGCCGCCTTCGGGAAACTGGATGGAGACCAGCCAATCCAGCATCCGCAGGGCTCGGGTATTGTTCGCGGGATCGGACCCGTCGTGAATCATTGTCGGCACGATATAGCCGGTGGTTTCAGGATAGGAGGTCGACCAGCCGTCGATCAGGCTGAAATGCCGGGCCACACCGCCATCGTGACTGGCAGATCGGTCCTGCGCACGGCCCAGCCAGCGCAGGCCATGCTCGATGGCCCATTCGGGCCCGGGATCATGCGGCGGAACCCCTTTACGATCGGTCTTGGCCGCGATCCGCGCCAGCGCCGGCAGACGCGCCCATTCCAACTGTGTTCTGAGAAGGGTCTTGATCGTCATTCGGTTCGCCTTTGGTCAACCATCGATGGTCCTGGTACAGAGCTAGTATCAGGGGGGAGCAATCCCGGGCAAGAGGATGTCGATTGACCGTAGAGAAAGTTCACCGGAGTCTTGCCGACATGGCGCGTTCTCTAAAATAACAGGGTAACTACTCTCGATATATATCCCGAATTCTCAAATGTTAGCTGTATCGATCTCGTGTGACGGAATCAGGAGGCGTTGGGTGGAAGAACTGCTGAAGCTGGCCGCGGGGTGGCTGTCCATCGCGACGGAATGTGTTTCCACCCTCATCATCGGCGTGGGCGTAGTATATGCGGCAGCCCTGACCGTGGGGCTGGCCTTTGGCGGCTTCACGCCGTCCGCTAACGGGATCGACGCGCGAGTCGGCATCCGCCTGCGGCTTGGGCGCTGGCTGGCATTGGCACTGGAGTTTCAGTTGGCGGCCGACATCCTGAAGACCGCAGTCAGCCCATCCTGGGACGACATCGGCAAGGTCGCGGCGATCATCGCGTTGCGGACGGCACTGAATTACTTCCTCGATCTGGAGATCGAAAAGGCTGAGGCGCGAATGGCCAGTTCGACCGAAGCCGATGTGCCTTTCGGGGCTCCATCCGGGGACAGCCGGGGCTGAGGCCGCGCAATTCAGACCAGGCTCTCGCCATGCAGAACCTCATCCAGGCCGCGGCGTTCGTCTTCCTCGCTGACGCGCAGGCCGATGGTTGCGTCGACGATCTTCAGCAGGACCCAGGTGGCTACCGCGCTCCAGGTGGCCGCCGCCAGGACGCCGAGCGCCTGAACGCCGAACTGGTGCAGGCCGCCGATAGCGGCACCAAGCGGCCGTTCGGTCGAGGCGGATAGCGCGCCGTAGGCCAGCACGCCGGTCAGCAGCATGCCGACCGCGCCGCCGACACCATGTACGCCGAAGGCGTCCAGGCTGTCATCGTAGCCGAGCCAGGGCTTCACCTCGGTGACCACGACATAGCAGGCGGCGCCGGCGATCAGGCCGATCAGCAGGGCGGCACCGGGCAGAACGAAGCCCGAGGCCGGTGTGATGGCGACCAGGCCGGCGACGGCGCCGGATATGGCGCCGAGGACAGTGGGTTTGCCGGCGCGCCACCATTCCAGCGCCAGCCAGCCGAGCGTGGCGGCGGAGGCCGCGGCCTGGGTGGCGACCATCGCCATGGCGGCGCGCCCGCCGGCGCTGCCGGCGCTGCCGGCGTTGAAGCCGAGCCAGCCGACCCACAGCAGCGAGGCGCCGATGACGGCGTAGGCAAGGTTGTACGGCGCCATGTTGTCGCGGCCGTAGCCAAGGCGGCGGCCGAGCACGAGGGCGCAGATCAGGCCGGCAACGCCGGAATTCACCTCTACTACGGTGCCGCCGGCGAAGTCGGCCACCCCCATGGCGTTCTGCCAGCCGAGCGGCGCCCAGGCCCAATGGGCGATCGGGGCGTAGACGACGAGGGACCACAGCGTCATCAGCATCAGCATCGCCGAAAAGCGCATGCGGTCGGCGAAGGCGCCGGTGACCACCGCGGGCGTGATGATCGCGAATGTCATCTGATAGAACATGAAGACCGGTTCCGGCACTGTCATCGGCAGATCGGCGCCGGTTCCGGCGCCCAGGGTGAACGGTTCGGTCCAGCCCATGCCCGACAGGAACAGGCGGGAGAAATCGCCGATAAAGGCGTTGCCGTTGCCGAAGGTGAGCGAATAGCCCGCGACGATCCAGACGACCGTGATCAGCGCACAGAGGCCGAAGGACTGCGCCATGATGGCGAGCAGGTTCTTCTTGCGCACCATGCCGCCGTAGAACAGGGCCAGGCCGGGGATGGTCATCAGCAGGACCAGCACGGCGCAGAGCAGCATGAAGGCGGTGTCGCCGGTGTTGACGGTTGCCAGTGTGGCCGCGGTTTGGGCAAGAGCCGGATTGGCAGTTGCCAGCAGGGGCAGTGCCGGAAGAGCGGCTAGGACGCGGAGCATGACCGGAGAATTCCTTGGAGAGCGGCGCAGTTGTCTGCGGCGGTAATTGGTTGATGCGCTTCTGCCAGCAAAAATGAGGCAATAAAAGCTGTAAAATCAAATCATTGCCATAATCGCATCCGGTTCGCGGCAATGCCCTGATTGGGGCGTTTGCACGTGCTTTGATCGGGGGTTGCTGCTCACGCGGGCATTTTGGGGTGCCGATGTCAGAAATAGGTTCGCTCAAGGCGGAAATTGCTTGATGCATCCGATTGAACCGGTATTGGCATTGGCGGAGCTGCATTTCGGGAGGGCTGCACGAGGTCCGGCGTGTGGCGGTGGTTCATTGACAGTCATGCCTCCGTCGCACACCGTTTTGCCGTGCCGATAGCAAAGCCATGATCGCGATTGTTGGGGTAGGCGAAACCATCCCGCTGAGGGTTTCGCCGAAAGACGTTCGGGCGCTTTGCCTGGAGGCCAGCCTCGCGGCGATCGCTGATGCCGGGCTTGAATGCGTGGATATCGACGGGATTATAACCGATGCCGGGATCATGCCGGCGAGCGTGCCGGCCGATTGGATGGCGGCGCAGCTCGGGGCCTCATTGAATTTCAGCGGCAACCTTTCTTATGGCGGCGCCGGGATCGTGGCGGCGCCGATGCTGGCGGAGATGGCAATCCGCAGCGGGCGGGCCAAGGCGGTGCTATTCTATTTTGGGGTGGATTGGGGATCGCGTCCGGGAGGGCCGTATGCGTTCCACGATGCCTATCCGGCGAAGAAGCTGTTCGAGAAGCCATATGGTTTCAGCGCCCAGCCGGCGTATTTCGGGCTGTGGGCACGACGCTACATGCACGAGTACGGGCTGTCGGAGGACGATCTGGCCGAATTGGCGATCGCCCAGCGCGCGAACGCGCTGCGTCATGGCGGCGGACAAATCAAGAAGCCGCTGGACCGAGAGACCTATTTCACCAGCCGGCGCATCGCCGATCCGTTGCGGGTGGCCGATTGCTGCCTGATCACCGACGGCGCCGGCGCCTATGTGATGACCAGCGCCGAACGGGCCAGGGATCTGCGCAAGCAGCCGGTTTTCGTGCACGGCGTGGGGTTCGCCAGCGTTCCCGTTAGCGGCGACGACGTATTCACCCAGCCGGCGCCATTGCTGTTGACCCCGGCAGCGGCCGTGGCGTCGCGTCAGGCGCGAGAACGGGCGGGTGTCGCGATCGGTGATGTGGATTTCACCGAGATCTATGATTGCTTCTCGATCTCCTGCCTGATGCAGATCGAGGATCTAGGGTTCTGCGCCAAGGGCGAGGGGGCGGCGTTCATCCGCGAGCGGGGGATCACCATCGATGGCGACCTACCGGTGAACACGCATGGTGGGCTGTTGTCCTACAGCTACCGGCTGGGGATCGAACATATGGTGGAGGCGGTGCGCCAGTTGCGCGGGGAAAGTGGGGCGGCACAGGTGACGAATGCGCGGATCGGGCTGGTAGGGGGATTTTCTCCGCCCGATTACGGCGTGGCGGTGCTTGGGCGGTGAGCGCGGAAGGGGTGGCCGACGAGTTCCGGCCTTATTTTGACGCGCTGGCGCGGGGCATACTGGCTTTTCCGCGCTGCGGGGATTGCGGCAGGTTTCACTGGTATCCGATGAAATTGTGCCCGTTCTGCCATGGGGCGGGGATCGGCTGGGAGGCGGTTTCGGGTGTGGCGAGCCTGTTTTCCTGGACCATCGTGCGGCATGATTTCGATCCCGCCGCGATCGAACGATATGGGTTGCGGGCACCGTATATCGTGGCGCTGCTCGAATTCGCCGATGCGCCAGGCGTGCGGCTGATCAGCAATCTGGTGGAAGCGGACCCCGATGCGCTGGCGATCGGCATGGCGGTGCAGGCGCTGTTCCCCGCGCATGACGGGCGTGTGCTGTTCCGTCCGGCGCGGGTAGGCTAGAGGCCTGAATACCAGGAACGACGATGACAACAGGGGGAACCATGCCGGCGGATGGCGGGGCGACAAGATCGGATGAACGAGCGCTGATCAACCGGGCCAGCGTGCTGACGGTAGGCACGATGCTGCGCAACCAGGCGCGTGACCGGCCGGAACGGATCGCGGTGGATGACGGGTTGCGGCAGCTGAGCTTTGTGGCGTTC